>JACRNK010000148.1 GCA_016234985.1 Deltaproteobacteria bacterium | reverse complement strand
AAGATGAAGGGTTTTGATGTCCCGGATGCGGATTCCTTTGAGGCGGCGCCGGGCTATGGCGTCAAAGCAGGCTATAAAGGCGAGGCCATACTTTTAGGAAATAGAAAACTGATGGAGAAAAACGGGATAGAAGCGGCAAGTTTTGAAGATAAGATGAAAACCTTTGAGGAGCAGGGAAAGACCGCAATGTTTATCGCAAAAGGCAAAGTTATTCTCGGCATTATTGCGGCAGCAGACACCATTAAAGAGAACTCCGCTGCCGCTGTCAAAGCCCTTAAAAAAGAAAAGGTTGAGGTTATAATGCTCACCGGAGACAACGAACGAACGGCAAAGGCTGTCGCAAGACAGGCCGGCATAGATAATATCATAGCCAACGTATTGCCCGGAGAAAAAGCAGGGGTCATAAAGAAACTTCAGGCAAACGGCAAGATAGTGGCAATGGTAGGAGACGGCATAAACGACGCCCCTGCTCTGGCGCAGGCCGACATCGGCATTGCCATAGGAAGCGGCTCTGATGTGGCCAAGGAGACAGGCGGCATAATACTTATAAAGGACGATGTCAGGGATGTAGCGGCAGGCATAAGATTATCCAGGGCCACCATGAGAAAGATCAAACAAAATCTTTTCTGGGCGTTTATATATAATACAATAGGCATACCCATTGCCGCTTTGGGGTTTTTAAACCCCATTATAGCGGCAGCGGCTATGGCATTAAGCTCACTCTCTGTTGTGGCCAATTCAGCCACACTGAAGGCCTTCAAGATAGAAATAGAATAAACCGGAGGTTAGTAATGCATAAAACAAAATTGAGAAAAGGGCTTTTTATAGCAGCGATGCTTGTGATAACAGGTATTGGCATATCGCATGCAGCCAACCCTATAGGAGGCGAGAACAAGCCGCTTCTTTCTCCCGACCTTTTCAAAGGAAAGACTGCATACACATATCAAATTGCCAATGAAATACCGGATGTTCTGGACAGCCTCTACTGTTACTGCGATTGTCAGAAGCATTCCGGTCATAAGAGTCTTTTATCCTGCTATACGGATAAGCACGCAGCTTTCTGCGATGTATGCCAGAATGAGGCAATAATGGCGTATGAACTCTATAAACAAGGCAAGGATGTCAAAACTATAAAGAAGATGATTGATGAAAGGTTTGAAAGATAAAGCATAAGAGCAGGCAAGAGGCTATAGGAAAAACCAATAACCGGAGCCTGTATTTTAAGGAGGTATAACAAATGATTGAAATTATCAAACCTGTCCGTTACGGCATCTTAATCGGCCTTCTCGGTCTTGTGTTCGGCATTGGCTGGGCATTCTGGCTTGTGCTGGGGCATGAGAAGCTGCATGAGCAGCTTGAACAAAAGGCGGCTGAAAAAAAGGAGACGCATAGTTTTATTCAGCTTTTAGAGCCTGATGCTGCTTACGCTCACACTAAAGAAAAGAAGAAAGTCGAAGAGATGAACCACTCGCACATGGAAGGAATGGGCGCAGGAAAAGGAGATGAACATCAACACGGCGAAGGAGAAGCAAAGCCGCATTTTGAAGGCGGCCATGACAGTCCCCTTATGGAACTTGCCCACACAAGGCTAAAAAGAGGCTCTTCTTGCCTTTACCAGCGCCCCTGACAGGATAAAAACCGCCGCGTCTGTTCTTACAGGCCTTGGCGGTTTAATCTATCCATTTGCGTGGATTGTAATGGGCTACAGAACACCAGGGCTCGGCCCTGATGCAGCAGAGGCATCTGTAACGGTTATCGCAGGGCCTGGCGTTGCGCTTGTGCTTCTTGGGATTTTCACGGCAGGGATTTTTATTTTGAAGGATATTTTTTCTGAAAATAAATAAAGAGAAGGCAGTCCTCCCTCTTTATCCCCCTCTGGAGGGAGACAGGGGGAGGAATTTTGAATTGGAAATTACGCTATAGATGGCCATTCATTACCGAGCGTTTAAGCCCAGGACTTTCCAGTTGCTTCTGTAAATGATTTTTGAAGGTTTGACCCTAATTCCAGTTCTGCTACCAAAAGACTTTACTCTCTCCGATGATTTTGTTAGCATTAAATCAAAAGGCAATATATACGGCAATATTGAATATTACTGACATGATTTGAAGGAGGTGTTGTTATGTTAAAAACATCAGATTCAGGTTTGAATGAAATTAAAAAGGCAGTTAAAAGCTTGCCAGTGAAAAAAAAGATAGAGGTGTTGACGATGCTGGAAAAAGAACTCTTCGCAGTGAGGTTTAAAAGTCTTCTTAAAGAGTTTAGGGAGTCTGCCCGAAAATATCCTATAACAATAGAGGAGATTACCGGGGAGGTAGAATCTGTCAGGCAAAGGCGATATGAAAATCGTAATTGATACGAATATATGGATCAGTTATTTGCTTGGAAGCCTTTTGCATGATATAGATAAGAAACTTATTTTGAAAGAGATAAAGGTTGTTGTATCAGATGAGATGCTTAAAGAACTAAGTGAAGTTTCATGCCGCCCCAAATTCAAAAATATTTTTACCGCCAAAAGAATCAAAGAACTCTTTTTGATGTTTGCAGGGATAAGAAAGATAACTTTCTGCTTGAAGTGGCATTGGAAGGGAAAGCCGATTATCTTATTACAGGAGATGAGGATATTCTTGTATTAGGTTCATTCCATAATACAAAAATTATAAGACCCAAAGATTTTGAAGCAATGCTTAAATAAATCTGTCCCCCCTTTGCTTCTCAAGTTTGAAGGATTATCTGATTATTTGATAGAGAATTAGAAAATATGGGAAATGCCCCTCCATTCCCTCAATTCCTGACCAATCCCTATTTTTCTAGACGATGTGTAGGCCAAGTCTCTTCAATTAGTTGATACATCTCCATAATTAAGAATTTTTTCCTACCTATTGCGTCTTTTAATTTTTTAGGAAATTTTGCCATATCCTCATAGCTCTTTAAGATAACGAACTGAATCTTGTCGAGCTCGAAATGAAAATCATGTGGAACACGCCATTCCCTTTCATGTGTATAATCAATGACTTTATCACCCCATGCCCTTTTCTTATCTAATGGAGCATATTCAGGTTTGAATGGGGTGACAAAGGCGTATATTTCGGGATGAAACCCGTGCCAATCAGGTTTTGTAGAATGATTGAATTCATCTTGTTTTTCTTAAAGATCTGGCCGTAAGTATATTGCAGGTCCTCCGCGAGCTGCAAAGAGATGCGCTTTGGTGAATCCTATACCATATGGTGAATAGTTCTTAGCATGATCAATTAATGACCAAAAAGGACACTCAGTAAAAGCAACCGCCTTTTTGTTATTATGCGGCATCATCGTGGCAAATATTTTTTTTGTTTCAAGTATTTTTATAAGTCTCTCATAGGCACTTCCCTTAATCTCTGGAGGAGCTTCAGAAACTATGATAGGACTTGCATCTTTTGTAAAATGTGCTACGTAATCTGAGAAATCTGGGCGGTTCAAGTTTACCTCCTAACTCAGCTATTATCATCGGCGCGATATTACTATCCACGGAGGGGCTGGGGGAATGGCTGGTTCCACCTCCCGTATTTCTTAAAAACCATTTGTTTCATAGATATAATTTTATGTTTAAACAACCTCATTAGGTAAATTTATATGCCTGTTATTGCAAATTGTCAAGATATTATGCTCAATTTCCTTCCCAATTAAACAAATCATCTGGAATATGCCGGTTTAATTCTATATGGTCGTATCTTATGAAAATATCGGCCTCTTTATTATTTATAGATATTGCAAAGGGGAAATTAAACCCGTCTATCTCTTCATAAGAATCTATTGATACCTTTGCGCCAGAGGAGATTATCTCTTTAATATTGCATTCGTGATTTATCAATATCTGTTCATCTCCTGAATTTATGCCTTCCGCTTCATGCTCACTGTTTTTTGAAGAAGGCAGGCCTAAAAGATATTGAGGGAGCCGGGATGCCTCTGCCGGCAAGGGGTAATCCGTATATAATTTATTTTCCTGAAATGAAAACAGAGATATTTTTTCCCCGTTATATATTATGATAAAGGCAGTTTGGTTGAATGGGCCTGATATCTCCAGCCGGAATTTATCCGGCCTCTTGACAATAATTGCCGCCCTGCCTGCTATTTCCCTGCCATCTTTTAATACGGTCTTTATCTGGGCAGAGCCTTTAAGGGTCTGAAGATTTTCAGATTTTTTTTGCAACAAAGCACTAATGGCTGGGTCGGGGCAAACATTCTGTTCGCCGGATATTTTATTCCCCTCCGTTACTAAAGGGGGAGAAAAAGAAGCGCATCCTGTGAAAAACAGGCAATATGCAATGGGCAGCAGCGGGGCGCCCATCCAAAGGATGGGTCGGATAATAGCAAAATTTCTATTAACCCTGTTAGAAGTTTCCTTGGTTGAGAACCGATAGCATAACTGCGGCAGATATATGTATGACAGCAGGCTTCTAACTGGGTTCACTTTTTTGACGGGCCGTTTTTAAGCCCCTTTTTAAGTTTCTCTGTTTTTTCCTTGAGTTTTGTGTTTTTGGGATCAATCTTCAGTGACTTTTCATAAAAATCAACGGCCTTATCCTTTAGCCCTTTTTTTAGATATGCGTCGCCAAGATGCTCAAGCACCACCGGATCGTCAGGTATATATTTTATGGCGCGTTCAAGCTCGGAAACAGCCTTATCTGTCTCACCCATCTTATAATAAACCCATCCAAGGCTGTCTATAATCTGGCCGCTCTCAGGTTTTATGGCAAGCGCCTTCTTTATCAAATCCAGCGCCTCTTCCAGGTTTGTCCCAAGTTCAGCATAGGTATAGCCAAGATAATTCAAGGC
>JACRNK010000213.1 GCA_016234985.1 Deltaproteobacteria bacterium | reverse complement strand
TATAAACGCGGGGAAGCTGCAACCTTTCCTTTGAACGGCATTATTCCTGGATGGGTTGAGGCCCTGCAATTGATGCCTGTCGGTTCAAAGTGGCAGTTGTTTGTGCCGTTTAATCTTGCCTACGGCGAGCATGGGCAAGGAAGAGAGATAGGGCCAAATGCTACGCTTATATTTGAGGTTGAACTGATAGCAATTAACAAGTAAAGCTATCGTAAAAGGTCAGCATATACGATATTTCGTCATTCCCGCAAAGTGGGAATCCAGTCTTTTCAATGTGTTGCAAAACATCTGGATTCCCGTTTTCACGGGAATGACGACTTTTTTCCCTTAAAAAACACACCATGCCTTTACAAATCTATAACTCTCTTAACCGGCAAAAGCAAGAATTTAAACCAATCAAAACCAATGAGATTACCATGTATGTCTGCGGGCCTACTGTGTATGACTTGAGCCATATCGGCCATGCGAGAAGCGCAGTTGCCTTTGATGTAGTTTATCGTTATCTGAAATATAAAGGTTTTAATGTCAAATATACAAGGAACTATACAGACATTGATGACAAAATCATAAACAGGGCAAACAAGGATGGTGTTCCTTGGAATGAAATTTCAGAAAGATACATAAAGGCATTTGATGAGGATATGGCTGCGCTTGATGTGGAGCTTCCAACTTTTCGGCCAAAGGCAACAGAGACAATAAGGGAGATGATAGATGTTATACAGACATTGATAAGTAAGGGGTTTGCGTATGCAATGGATGGCGATGTTTATTATTCTGTCCGAAAATTTGCCGGTTACGGCAAACTGTCAGGGAAAAATATAGAAGAGCTTGAGGCAGGCGCAAGGGTTGAGGTGGATGAGAGAAAAAAAGACCCTTTGGACTTTGCCCTCTGGAAATCGAGCAAACCCGGCGAACCGTCATGGCCAAGCCCTTGGGGTGAAGGAAGGCCTGGCTGGCATATAGAATGTTCTGCCATGAGCCAAAAATTTCTCGGAGATACCATAGACATCCACGGCGGCGGCAAAGATTTAATCTTTCCGCATCATGAAAATGAGATTGCACAGTCAGAGGCTGCAACAGGCAAGCCATTTGTCAGATACTGGCTACACAACGGCTTTGTGAATATTGAAAAGGAAAAGATGAGCAAGTCTCTTGGAAATATATTGACGATAAGGGATGCATTGAAAAACTATTCTGCTGAGGCTATAAGGCTTTTTCTTTTATCAAGCCATTATCAGTCGCCTATAGATTACAGCGCCGATGCTTTAAAAGAAGCTGAGGCTGCCCTCGAACGATACTACAGGACTCTGGAACGAATGGAAAGGGATTGGCCTAATGTTGCAAATGCCCCAATTCCTGAAGAAGTGAAACAGGAGATACTTAAGCCATTTATCCATGCTATGGATGAGGACTTTAATACTGTTGCTGTAAAAAGGTTTATCTTCCAATGGGTAAATGACGTGAATAGTTTGATGGATTTTGCCTCAAGAACCGGTATTGATGAAGAGTTTCAGAAGACCTTGCCAAGAGCCGCGCTAATATTTAAAGAGATTGGTGGCATTCTTGGCATTTTCAACAGAAATTGGCAGGAATATTTTCAGGAAAAGAAATCCAGAAGCCGGATTCCGGCAGATGAAATAGAAAAACTCATTGTCAAAAGGGCAGAAGCAAGGACAAATAAGGATTTTAAAAAGGCAGATGATATAAGAAAGGAATTAGAGGAAAAAGGTGTTTTGCTTGAAGATACTCCAAAAGGCACGGTCTGGCGGATGAAGATATAGTCTAAAAAATTTTCCTTGACATTCTACATTGAGTAGAATATCATGGAAGCATGGTAAGGGGATTTGCAAATAATTTCAGGCCGACGAGAAAAGGGCTTGGCAGTGCTCTTGGCGACCTTGAAAAGGATATTATGAATATCCTCTGGCAGAAGGGCGGGGTTACGGGCAAAGAGGCGCTTGCGGAAATAAGCCGTTCAAAAAAAGCGGCAATTACAACTGTCCTTACTGTGCTTGACAGGCTTGTCAAAAAAGGGATTGTAAAAAAAGTAAAAGGCGAAAGCGTTTATATTTACACCCCTGCATTGACAAAAGACGAGTTTACGGATATAGTTTCTCATGAGGTGATGAGGGGCGTCCTGGATATATCCGCAAGCTCTGCCGTTGCCTCTTTTGTGGATGTTTTGGCAGAGGCAGACCCCAAGGAATTGGACAGGCTTTCAAGGCTTATAGAAAAGAAAAAGAAGGAATTAAGAAAGGGAACTTAAGCGATGATTTTATTTATCCCTATTATTTTTATTCTAACTGCGGTATGGTTTTTCTACAGCTTCCCGCGGCTTATTATATTCACAGGGGCTTTAGCAGAGTGGTGCCAGAGTCTATTCCTTCAATGCCTTGAGTATTTCTTGATTTTGAAGGTATTTTTCCTTTGGTTTGGACTTGCCGTGCTGTCTGTTTGCTTTGCTTATGCTGTTTTGAAGGCAACCTTTGTATTATTCAGGACAAGCAGGCAAATTAAGGCCCTTCCGGCAGTCAAGCATGGCGATGTGACGGTGATAAGGGATAAGAAACTGAAGACAGCGTTTACGCACGGCCTGCTCTATCCCAAAATATACATATCCCAAGGGTTTATGAATTCTCTTGATAATTCTGAGCTCAAGGCAGTCTATCTGCATGAACTTCATCATAAGAACAGAAAAGACCCGCTCCGTTTCTTTATTTTGTCAATTGCAAGAGATGCATTCTTTTATATTCCAATAAGCAGGTTTGTTGAAAGATTTATCCACAACAGAACAGAAATACAAGCGGATGATGCGGTAGTTGTTGCAATGAAAGAACCGGTAAGCCTTGCAGGAGCCCTTTTAAAGATTGCAGGATTTAATAAGCTTGCCCCTGCAGGCATCAAGCAGGGGGATATGCTTATGTTGCAGCCTGCGTCAATCAATGGGATTGGTTCTGTAGAGAACAGGATAAAGAGGCTTGTTGACGAAAAGGAGGAGAAGGTTAAGCTCCCGCCAGCAAAGGCAATTGTAATCAGCATCTTTATATCAGGTTTTTTAATGCTATCTCTCTCGTTTCCATTGTTTGCGTCTTTTCCTGATGCGGGTAGCTGCGACATGAAACATTGCGCTGCCCATATGAATAAATTGGGCAAGGATTGCCAGAATCATTGCGAGGTTTCTAAACATATTCACTAATTTTTTTTGTTCAAAGAATTCTACACGATGTAGAATAATTCAACCTAAGGGAGGTATAAAAGATGGAAAGGCAAAGGAGCATTAAAACATGGGCGGTATGCTTATCTTTTCTGGCTTTGATTGTTTTTAAGCCAACGGGTGTGGGCGCCGAGAGCGAGCATTCATCCGCGCATTCTAAGGAAGGACATGCTAAAGGAGGACATTTTGATGAAGGCCATTCTACGGAAGGAGCGGTTACTGTCGATGGCATAAAGGTTGTATTTATGTTTTCACAGTCAATGAGCATGATTGATATTGTTTTGACTGATGTAAAGACAGGAAGGCCGGTAACAGGCGCAAAGGTAAATGGAACAGTTACAAACCCTGACGGCAAGATACAGACAAAGGAGCTTATAGGGATGAAGATGGGCAAGGAATATTCTTTTGGCAACACGGTTGACATATCGCAGAAAGGCGTATATAAATTGGATGTAACTGCCGATATTAGCGGTAAAAAGGTTAAGTTTCCATTCAAGTTTGAGGTAAGGTCATGAAAAGGCAGAAGACAGGAGTCAGAATAAAGAAGGCAAAAAACAGAAACCAGAATCTTTTATTCTGTATTCTGTATTCTGTATTCTTGCTGTTTTCTACCCCTGTCTTTGCCGATGAAACTATATCCCTTTCAACACTCATTGAAGATGCTAAAAAGAACAATCCTGAAATTTTGGCATATCAAAAAAGGGTAACTGCAAAAGAACATAGGGCAAGGGTTGAAGGCGTTCTCGATGATCCGACATTAAAGGTTGAGATAGAGGATATGCCAAAGGATAAACCGTTTAGTCTCGGCGATGCAATGCAGACCAGATATACCTTAAGCCAGAGCTTTCCGTTTCCGGGCAAATTGTCTTTAAAACAAAAAGCTGCGGCAAAAGAGGTTTTAATGGCAGAATCAGAGGCTAAAAACAAAGAGCTTGAAATCATTACGATGCTCAAACAGGCATATTTTGATTATGCCTATGTTCTTGAATCAATAAAAATAACAAAAGAGGTAAAGGAAATCCTTTCCCAAATGGCGGATATTGCTCAAATAAGATACTCAACCAATCAGGCCTCTCAGCAGGATGTTATAAAGGCGCAGCTTGAACTTACCATGCTTAATAATGACCTCATTTATCTTGAGGCCCAAAGGGATGTTGCTGCGGCAAAGATAAATTCTATTTTGAACAGAGATACTGCGTCTCCGGTCGGAGAGCCGGAGGATATAAAGGCATATAGAGTAACAGTAACTCAAGGCTTAAGCCTTGAGTTGCAAAAAACAGCAATTGAGAAAAGCCCGTCATTAAAGGCAATGGAGTATGACATTCAGGCAAGGGATGCAGAGGTTGAGTTGAATAAGAAGAACTACTATCCCGACTTTATGGTGGGCGCAGCGCCCATACAAAGGGATGGCAGATTGGATGCATGGGATTTGATGTTTAGCGTCAATATTCCGCTCTGGCGCAGTAAATACGATAATCAGGTTTCAGAGGCAAGGGCAAATGCCGGGGTTTTGAAATCAAAACTCAAGGCAGAGCAGAACATAAAAACATTTGAGGTAAAAGAATCTTTTATAAATGTTGCAGCGGCAGAAAGGGTAAGGGGTTTATATGAGACAGGACTTTTGCCTCAGGCCGAAATTTCTTTTCAATCCGCAATGGCCAATTACCAGACGAGCAGGGTTGATTTTCTTACAGTCCTTGACAGCCAGAGGATGCTTAAAAAGACAAGGGTTGAATATATAAAATCAATTGTTGAATACAGGAAGAATATTGCCATGCTTGAGAAGGCGGTTGGCGAGGATTTAAGAGTAGAAGTTAATCCCAAACAATAAGATTAAATAGCAATATCTAAACGGGCAATTAAAAAGTAAATCGTTTTAATTTTAAATTTTCTATTTAGATATTTCTATTTAAGGAGAAAGATAATGAAAAGATTTCTTTTGGGGTTGTTAATACTCATGTTCGGCCTTGCCGTCGGCGGTGTCGGGACATGGCTGTATGTTTCTAAAAAACCTTCAGCCATCAGCCCTCAGTCTTCAGCCGTAAAAAAGGTTTTATTCTACCGTCATCCCATGAATCCACAGGTTACATCACCTACTCCTCAAAAAGATGAGATGGGCATGGATTATATAGCTGTTTATGAAGAGGAGAAAACAACGCAAAAAGAGAGGAAGATTTTATTTTACCGGGCTCCCATGAATCCGCAGCAAACCTCTCCAACACCCATGAAAGATGAAATGGGCATGGACTATGTGCCGGTCTATGATGAAGAAGCGGCAGAAAAAGAAGTTATAGGAACTGTTAAAATAACCCCTGAAAAGATTCAGAAGATAGGCGTAAAAACAGAAGAGGCGAAAATCAGAACGCTAAAAAGGATTATACGAACTGTCGGCAGGATAGAGCCGGTTGAGAACAAGGTCTATAATATAAATACCAAGATTGCCGGCTGGGTTGAAAAACTCTATGTGAACAGGACTGATTTGATGGTCCATCCTGACGAGCCTCTTTTGGAAATCTATAGCCCTGACCTGGTGGCAACGCAGCAGGAGTATCTCCTGGCAATGAAAAATCTGGAGAAGGTTAAAGACAGCCCATATCCCGATGTCAGGAAAAGCGCGGAATCTCTTGTGCACGCAGCCAGACAGAGGCTTAAATACTGGGACATATCCGACGAACAGATAAGAAAACTTGAAGAAGACGGGACAATTGCCAGAACAATGACCATTTATGCCCCTGCCCACGGCGGCGTTACGGAAAAAATGGTCGTGCAGGGACAGAAAATAGAGGCAGGCGAGCCTCTGTTCAGGATCATAGACCATTCGGTTGTATGGGTCTATGGCGAAGTTTATGAGTATGAAATACCCTATATCAAAGCCGGCCAGGATGCCTTATTATCCCCTTCCTACTCCACATCAGAGACTTACAGGGGAAGGATAGAGCATGTCTACAGTCATCTTGGCTCTATCAGATATGTGCCTGAAAGCGGCACAGAGGCAAGGACAGCAAAAATCAGATTTGAACTCCCCAATCCTGAACACAAACTAAAACTCGGCATGTATATGAATATTCAACTCGCAGTTGACGCGGCAGCAAACGCCGTAACAGTGCCTGACTCCGCTGTCATAGACACAGGCACAAGACAGGTAATCTTTGTCGAGAAAGGAGACGGCAGGTTTGAACCAAGGGATGTTAAAGTAGGCGCGCTGGCAGATGGTTATTACCATATTATATCAGGTGTCAGGGCAGGTGAGAAGGTTGTTACTTCAGCAAATTTCCTGATTGATTCAGAATCCAGTTTCAGGGCAGCCATTAGCGGAATGGACCCCGTTAGAAGTCAGCATTTTGGAGTCAATAAAGAAGCAACAGGCTCTGGAACCGCAGGTAGAGAGACTTCTAACGGGGTGAAAGGTCATTAAATGCTTAAAAAAATCATTGAACTCTCTATAAACAACAAACTCATCATTATTCTTTTTACTCTGTTTGCAATTGGATGGGGC
>JACRNK010000212.1 GCA_016234985.1 Deltaproteobacteria bacterium | reverse complement strand
GTGGGCAGGCCGTATAATACAATGGACAACGGCATCAATCTTGAGTTGCCGCAAAAACTCCGTGATATGGGCGTTCTTGAGATACCCTTTGACATGCTTCCTGTAGATGACGCAATAGACGACACACTTGCGGCAGATATGTATTGGAAGTCTGGCCAAAGGATTCTTGCGACCGCAAAACTTATAAACGACAATCACAACCTGTACGCCATCTATCTTACCAACTTTGGGTGCGGGCCTGATTCATTCATCACGCACTTCTTTAAAGACAGGTCAAAAGACAAACCATTTCTCCAGCTTGAGATAGATGAACATTCTGCGGACGCGGGCGCGATAACAAGATGCGAGGCGTTTCTGGATAGTTTGAGAAATATAAGAAAAAGGGGCCAAGAGTTCAAGGCTTCAATGGTTCAGGAGAAGCAGCCTGTTCACAGGACAGGCTTGAAGAAAAAGATATATCTTCCGTATATGGCCGATGCCGTGTATGCAATGAAAGCGGCATTTGAGGCATGCGGCATTGAGGCCGAGATAATCCCGGAGCCTGATGATGAGACATTGAAATGGGGCAGAAGATACAGCTCAGGCAGGGAATGTTATCCGAGCATCATTACAACCGGCGACATGGTTAAGATTATCAAGAGGCCTGACTTTGACAGGGAAAAGTCCGCATTCTTTATGCCTTCAGGCAACGGGCCGTGCAGATTCGGCCAGTATAACCGCTATCACAGGTTGATACTTGACGAGATGGGGTGCAAGGATGTGCCTGTCTATGCCCCTGACCAGGATGAGGCGTTTTATAAGGAGCTTGGCATGGTGGGCGGCAATTTTCCACGGCTTGCATGGTGGGGCATAGTCGCCATAGACATACTTGAAAAGCGGCTCCGTGAGACAAGGCCTTATGAAAAAAACCCCGGTGAAACGGAAAAGGCATATTGGGACAGCGTCCATAAGATATGCGCTGTAATAAAAGAAAAACGGTTTCCTGAAAACGAGCTCAAAGAGGCCAAACAGGCTTTTCTTGCAATACAGACACATGAGAAGAAAGACAGGCCTGTGGTCGGCGTGGTCGGCGAGATATATGTGAGGAGCAACAGGTTCAGCAATGAAAACCTTGTCAAGCAGTTGGAGGCGCTTGGCGCTGAAGTGAGGCTGCCGCCCCTCGGCGAATGGATTTATTACACCAACTTTCTGGCAAAGAGGAGAAACTGGGAGCGCGGAAACTACGGCCTCTATATCAGGACAAAAGTAAATGATTTCTTCCAGCGAAGGGATGAGCATAAATCCCTGAATATCCTTGACGGGGATTTAAGGGGCGGCCACGAGCCCACAACTGAAGAGATTTTAAGGCTTTCAAGGCCGCATGTGCATGATTCATTTGAAGGAGAGGCTGTTCTCTCCGTTGGCAAGGCAGTGGACTATATACAAAAAGGCAGCCATGGCATTGTCAATGCAATGCCGTTTACATGCATGCCCGGGACAGTTGTGAATGCCGTGCTTAAAAAGGTTCGCGAGGAAAGCGGCAATATCCCGTATCTCAATATGGTTTACGAAGGTCTTGAAGACACAAACTCAAAGACAAGGATGGAGGCATTTGTGCATCAGGCGAGGGAGTATAGGGAAAGACAGGATAAAGATATAGGTTAGAGGTTAAGGAAAGACAAATAAAACTCGTCATTCCGGCAATCTTTAAGCCGGAATCCAGAGTTTTTTTAAGACAAGGACACTGGATTCCGGCTAAAAACACGCCGGAATGACAACTGTTTTTAGGCTTTTGCAAGAGCCTCGCAAATAATAGGTTTTTCTCAACCTCAACCTATAAAATCTATGGAAATCATCATCGCAACCCTTCTCGGCGTTTTAATCCTGCTTGCGCTTTGGAATATATTCGGAGCCAAAAGGCATGAAACAGACCCTGCCATTTCTTTAATGCAGCAGGAGGTTTTGAGCCTCCGCAGCCAGCTTTCAGAAAACTTTAATCGTGAGCTTGCCGAACGAGCGGTCAATATCCAGACCATCAACCAGCAGCTTTCCAATGTTACATCTCAGGTAAACAGCCAGTTAAATTCCGTCACGCAGCAGCTTCAGAACGCAACAGGCCAGTTGGGGCAGAGGATGGACAATGCGGCAAGGGTTGTGGGCGACGTCAAGAAAGACCTCGGAGAGCTTTCCAGGGCGACACAGCAGGTCTTTGATGTTGGCAAAGACATAGCAAGTTTGCAGGAGATACTCAGAGCGCCAAAACTACGCGGCGGGTTAGGAGAATTGTTTTTGGGCGACCTGCTGGCGCAGATACTTCCTCCTGCAAACTTTAAACTTCAATACACATTCAAAAACGGAACGCGTGTTGACGCCGTAATACAATTTAACCAGGGGCTTGTTCCCATTGATTCGAAATTCCCTCTGGAAAATTTTAAAAGGCTTATAGAGAGCCAGACAGACGAGGAAAGAAAGGCGAATAAAAAGAGGTTTGTGTCTGACGTTAAAAAACACATAGACGCCATTGCAGGCCAGTATATCCAACCCGATGAAGGCACATTCAATTTTGCCCTGATGTATATACCTGCCGAGAATGTCTATTACGAGACCATAATAAAAGACGAATCGTTCGGCGAAGAAAAAGGCATAGCTGGCTATGCCTTTTTGAAAAGAGTTATACCCGTGTCTCCGAACAGTTTTTACGCTTATTTACAGACCATACTTCTCGGATTGAAAGGCATGGAGATAAGCGGCCAGGCGCAGGAAATCCTTTCTCATCTTGAAAGGCTTAAAGGGGACTTTGACAGATTTTTAAGAGATTTTGAGGTTGTCGGCTCTCATCTGAACAATGCGCGGACAAAATACGACGAGGCGGGAAAGAGGCTGGAAAAATTTCAGGATAAGCTTTTGAGCCTGGGAGAAGTTTCTCAAATATCGGACAGTGTCCCCGAAGCATCATCCATGCTCAAAGAGAGGCAGCAAAAGAGCCTTTTATGATTGCAGAGGCTATTAAAAACAATGTAAAGCAAGGACGGTATAGCATCTCTTTTACGCATACTGAAAAACTCAGGGCAAGAAAGATAGAGGCAAGACATATTGAAGAAGCGGTGCAAAGTGGAGTTGTCATAGAATCGTATCCGGCAGATCCACGGGGTTTAAGTTGTTTGATGCTTGGTTATACAAAAGACGGTGTCCCGCTTCATATTGTTTGTGGTAATATAGAAGGAGATGAAGTATTGATTGTTACAGCTTACAAACCGGATAATTCAGAATGGGAAGAGGATTGGAAAACAAGGAGGAAATAACCATGTTAAAGCAATGCTATTTCTGCAAGGGAAAGGTTGAAGAAAAATTAACCACAGTAGACTTCTGGTGGGGCGAAGAACTGTTTCTCATCAAAGATGTTCCGGCAGGCGTATGCCGCCAGTGCGGAGAGAAATACTTTCAAAGCGAGACATATAAAACGATGGAACGGTTAGTAAAAACCGGGGCTGTGCCTATGGCTAAAACAGATGTGGATGTTTTAAAATTTGAGGTTGCCTGATTAAATTCCCACCCTCACCTTAGTCCTCTCCCTGAGGGAAAGGAAAGTAGAAAATCCTCTCCCTGAGGGAGAGGGAAAAAAAGTAGGGAATCCTCTCTCTGAAGGAGAGGAAACTTTTTTGTTCCCTCCCCTTCAAGGGGAGAAATACCCTTTTTCCCCCTCCCCTTCAAGGGGAGGGTTAGGGTGGGGATGGGTTAAAGAGGGGATTTTCAGGTGAAACCCTCACGAGCCTTGGCTCACAAAGGGGGATGAAAATCCCCCTTAATCCCCCTTTTTCAAAGGGGGAAATAAACAAGTCCCCCTCTTTAGCAAAGAGGGGTTAGTGGAGATTTGAATATGGATTTTCGGAGCAAGAAAGATGTTTAGACTTCTTCTAAATAAAAAATCGCTTTTTTTCAAAGTTATTGCAATTTTGTTTGCAGCCGGTTTGCTGGAACTCATGCTGTTTCTCACATGGGAAAGCGG
>JACRNK010000211.1 GCA_016234985.1 Deltaproteobacteria bacterium | reverse complement strand
TGCAATATCTTTTTCAGGGATAAATTCTACGGAAAGGCCGAAATAATTCATGCATGCCTGATGCGTAAATGTGGCCTTTGGCCCAAGATAGGCAACCTTTAACGGCTTCTCTAATGATAGCGATGCGGACATTATCTCCCTGTATACATTCTTCAATGCCTGACCGGGGAAAGGACCAGGATAATTCATGGTCAGCCTCTGGTATATCTCCTTTTCCCTTTGCGGGGCATAGAACTCCCTTTTCCCTTGCCTCTTGTTTTTACCCACCTCAATGACAAGAGACGCCCTTTTATTCAAGAGTTCCAGTATCTGGTCGTCAATGCTGTCTATCCTTGTTCTGATTTCTTTTATTTTTTTTAAGTCATCCATAGTGAATACAATTACGAATTATGAATTATGAGTTAAAGGTCGGATTTTTCTCAATTTCTAATTCGTAATTTTTAATTCCTAATTCCTAATTCATAATTACTCATTGTATTGCCCTATCTCCCTGTATTTCTTATACCTCATTTCCAGCAATTCATCCTGAGAAAATTTCTTCAAACCATGAAGCGACCTTACAAGAGACTCTTTCAGGGTTATTGCCGCTGCATCTATACTCTGATGCGCGCCGCCAAGGGGTTCTTTCACCACCTCGTCAATAATGCCAAGCTTATTAAGGTCTTTTGCTGTTATCTTGAGCGCCTTTGCCGCGACATCCGCCTTGCTCCCGTCTTTCCATAGTATTGCGGCGCACCCTTCAGGCGATATTACCGAATAGGTGGCATATTCCAGCATCAAAACCCTGTCACCCACCCCTATTGCCAGCGCGCCGCCGCTGCCTCCTTCGCCGATGACCACTACAATAATAGGCACCCTGAGCCTTGACATAACCATAAGATTTTTGGCAATCGCCTCTGCCTGGCCGCGCTCCTCTGCGCCTATTCCCGGAAATGCGCCAGGCGTGTCTATGAATGTTATTATCGGCTTCTTGAGGCGCTCCGCCATGCTCATAAGCCGGACAGCCTTGCGGTAACCTTCGGGATTGGGCATACCGAAATTTCTGAACACTTTCTCCTTTGTCGTTCTCCCCTTCTGGTGGCCTATAACCATGACTGGCTCATTCTCAAGCATCGCAAGGCCGCCGACTATCGCAGGATCGTCCCGAAAATTTCTGTCGCCGTGCAGCTCGATAAAATCTTTGAACAAACGCGGCGTATAATCCAACGTATACGGCCTAAGCGGATGCCTGGCAAGCTGCGTTATCTGCCACGGAGTAAGGTTCGAGAATATCTCCTCCTGAAGCCGCATTGCATTTTGGCTCAGCCTTTCTATCTCATGGCTGTTATCAACCTTTGTATCCAGGGCTGCCTGCCTGAGCTCTTCTATCTTCTTTTCCAACTCAACCACTGGTTTTTCAAATTCCAAAAATTGTTGAAGCGCCATCTTAACAAACACCTCCCGCTTCCTTATTCCCAATCCTGACACTTCCCTCGCCCAAAAATGTCTCAATGTCTTTTATAAACTTTTCAGAAGGAGCAACCCTGAGTTCTTCGGACACTGCAATTACCACTTCCCGCTCATCCAGCAAAATATGGAAATAGACAGGGGCATTGCCTGAATGGGCATTTAAAATCCCCTTTATCTCTTCCAGAGAGCCGTTCTTAAGCCTGACAGCGCCTGCTTTGATATGAACAGGAGAATGCGTCAGCGGTTCACTGTTTATGGTTTTGCTAACCACTGCCGCCTGACTCCTGGCCCCTGTTTCTTTTGTTTGCCCCCGATTGAAACTATCGGGGGTCTGCGCTGCGGGATGCTTCAGCTTCACCCCGGCCAAAGGAAACACGACGCTCGCAATAATCTTTACATTCTCCTCGCCCTTATCAATCTTGCCTCTTACAAGAATCGGCGCATCACCGCTAAAACAGGAAGCGGCATTTTTATACACATCGGAAAATACGACCACTTCAACAGAGCCTCTCAGGTCTTCCAGTGTAACAAACGCCATCCTGTCGCCCTTTTTTGTGTTTATCTCCTTTACGGCCGCCGTTATGCCGGCGATACTCACCTCTGCCTCATCCTGTTTTTCTTTGATATCCTCAGTATCCGTATTTGCCAGTTGTTTTATTTCTTCCGCATATTTTGCAAGCGGATGGCTGGTGATGTAAAAACCGAGCGCCTCTTTCTCGTGGCTTAAAAGCTGGGCCTCATGCCATTCATCTATTTGCGGAAGCGCATGGGCTGATTTCAAATCTGCCCCCGAAGCCGCTCCAAATATGCTTATCTGGCCGTTATTTCTGTCTTTCTGCATGGCCTGCGATATGTTCATATTCGTGTCAAGGGATGCCATAAGCTGCGCCCTCTTCGCCCCTGTGAAATCAAATGCGCCGCATTTTATCAGGCTTTCTATAACACGTTTATTTACCTTGCGAAGGTCAACCCTTGCGCAAAAATCTACAATAGATGAAAACGGCCCGGCTTCTTCCCTTGTCTTTAATATCACATCTATGGCAGCCTCGCCAACATTTTTTACCGCTGCAAGACCAAATCGTATCCTCCCCCTCTCCCCCTCACTGAGGGGGACAGAGGGGGAGGTGACGGTAAAGGTGGTTTCGGATTCGTTTATATCCGGCGGCAGTATCCCGATTGCCATGTCCCGGCACTCGCCGATATATTTTATAACGTTATCCGTATTCCCCATATCCGAACTCAAGAGCGCGGCCATAAACTCCACAGGGAAATGCGCCTTGAGATATGCGGTCTGGTATGCAATGAGGGCGTACGCAGCGCTGTGGGATTTGTTGAAACCGTAACCCGCGAAATTTGCCATTAGGTCAAAAATCTTTTCCGCCTTCTTCTGCTCCACCTTGTTTTTCTTTGCGCCTTCGATAAATCTCTCCCTTTGCACAACCATCTCTTCAGGAAGTTTTTTCCCCATTGCCTTTCGGAGCACATCTGCGTCGCCGGGGCTGAAACCCGCAAGAACCTTGGCGATTTCCATTACCTGCTCCTGATAGACAATAACGCCGTAAGTGTTGGCCAGCATCTCTTTTAATTGCGGCAGTTCATATTTAATGGCTGCCTTGCCGTGCTTCCTCTTTATGAAATCGTCTACCATGCCGCTCTGAAGCGGGCCCGGCCTATACAGGGCGACAACCGACATGATATCTTCAAATGTTTCAGGTTTCAGCTTTCTGAGCAGGTCCTTTATGCCTGAGCTTTCAAGCTGGAATATGCCGTTGGTATTGCCGGAACTGAGAAGTTTGTAGGTATCGGCGTCATCAAGCTTTAAATTATCTATATCAAGCACTGTCCCTTTATTATCCTTGAGAATCTTTATTGTCCTGTCTATAACCGTCAGGGTCTTTAAACCGAGAAAGTCGAATTTTACAAGGCCTATCTTTTCAACATCCTTCATCGCATACTGCGTTGTTACAACCTCTTCTTTCGGCCCTTTGTAAAGCGGCAGATACTCTATCAAAGGCTTATTTGATATAACAACGCCTGCGGCATGGGTTGATGCGTGCCGCGGAAGGCCCTCAAGCGTCTTTGCCACATCTATCAACTCCTTAATCCGCGCATCCTTGTCAATATGCTCCTTAAGTCTCGGTTCCTGTTTAACGGCGTCTTCAATGGTTATATTCAATACATTTGGGACAAGCTTCGCTATCCTGTCAACCTCGCTGTATGGAATATCCATTGCCCTGCCCACATCCCTTATAACCGCCTTTGCCTTCATCTGGCCGAAAGTTATTATCTGGCTGACATTATCTTTGCCATATTTTTCCGAGACATATTTTATAACATCATCCCTGCCTTCAATACAGAAATCTATATCAATATCAGGAAGGCTTATCCTGTCAGGATTAAGGAATCTTTCAAATAAAAGATTGTGCTGTATCGGGTCTAAATTTGTAATGCCAAGCGCATACGCAACCAGACTGCCTGCGGCAGACCCTCTTCCAGGCCCTACCGGTATGCTGCTTTTCTTTGCAAAGTCTATAAAATCCGCCACTATGAGAAAATATCCTGGAAAACCCATTGCTTTAACTACCTTAAGCTCCTTTTCCAGTCTTTCGTAGTAATGCCAGTTTAGTTCGGAGTTCGGAGTTCGGAGTTCGGAGTTTACATCTTGGTTTGTTCGGTTTTTATCTCCCAACTCCGAACTCCCAACTCCGAACTGTAGTCTCTTTTCCAGTCCATCCCTTGCCTGCTTATCAAAAAATGCGTCAATGTCTCCGTTGTCAGGAACAGGAAATATCGGCAGGTGATGTTCTTTCAATTTAAGCTCTAAATTGCATCTCTCGGCAATCTCAATTGTATTCTTTATCGCTTCAGGATAGGCGCTGAAGGCGGTCTCCATATCTTTTGGAGATTTGAAGTAAAATTCATCTGTCCTGAATTTAAGCCTGTCCGCCGCATTTACAGTCTTTCCTGTCTGAATGCAGACAAGTATGTCATGCGCCTTTGCCTCTTCTCTCCTGAGATAATGACAGTCGTTTGTGGCAACTACTGGAATATCTAATTTCCTGCTGATTTCCAAAAGCCCCTGGTTTACCTTTGCCTGTTCATCAAGTTTATTATCCTGAAGCTCCAGATAAAACCTCTTATTATCAAATATCGCCTTATATTCTTCGGCAACCTTGAGCGCCTTTTCCTTATTCCCGTTATTCAAAAGATGCGGAATCTCTCCATGCAGGCACGAACTAAGGGCGATAAGACCTTCGTTGTTTGTTTTTAAGAGCTCCTTGTCTATCCTCGGCTTGTAATAAAAACCTTCAAGATATGCCGCTGTAACAAGTGTGCAGAGGTTTCTGTACCCCTGTATATTTTTTACCAGAAGAATCAGATGAAACGACGCCCCGCCGTCTTCATCATCCTTGCTTGCGCGATTTATTGTTTTATCAAACCTG
>JACRNK010000221.1 GCA_016234985.1 Deltaproteobacteria bacterium | reverse complement strand
TTAAGGTGCGTCTATTGCATGCCTTCTGACGGCATACCATTGACGGCTTCCGATAATATCCTGCGATATGAGGAGCTGTTAAGAATTTCAACCATAGCGGCAAGACACGGCATAACAAAACTCAGGATTACCGGCGGAGAGCCGCTTGTCCGCAAGGGCATTGTTGAATTCATCGAAGAACTGGCAAAGCTTCCAGGCATTGAGGATTTAAGCCTTACGACAAACGGCGTCCTTCTTAAGGAGTTTGCGCTTCCGTTAAAAAAGGCAGGGCTCACAAGGGTAAATGTAAGCCTGGATTCTTTAAACAGAGAAAGGTTCTATAAAATAACCCGGGGGGATTTTCTTGATAATGTTATGCAAGGGCTTGATGAAGCGGAAAGGGTAGGCTTAAGCCCTGTAAAGGTAAATTGCGTGGTGCTCAAGGGATTTAATGACGATGAAATATTAGATTTTGCCTTGCTCACAAAAAAGAAACCCTATCACATAAGATTTATAGAATATATGCCGTTTGAAACAGGCGCTGCATGGGAGAGAGAAAAATGCATCTCATCCTCTCAAATTATGGAGAAAATCAACAGCCTTCAATCCCTCGTCCCGCTTGGAAATCCGGAAAAAAGGACAGGCCCTGCCAGAAGATACAAATTTACGGATGGAATCGGCGAGGTCGGTTTTATAAGCCCGGTGTCAGACCATTTCTGCGGCTCATGCAACAGGCTGAGGCTTACAGCGGATGGAAAACTCAGGACATGCCTTTTTTCCGACGATGAAGCAGATATTAAGACGTTGCTCAGAAGCGGCTGCACTGACAGGGAACTTGAAGACCTTTTATTCAATGCCATAAGAAAAAAACCCGAAGGCCATCGCATCAATGACAATATCTTTAAAAAATGCAGCAGGACGATGAGTTTTATAGGAGGGTAAGCCTCATCTCAGTGGATAGTATCCTTTATTTCCCTATCCGCGCCAATTGTGTCAGAGGTGTCAAGCAGGCCTTTGTAAAACTTGTCTCTGCAAGCCTTGCAAAGTATAAATACCATTTCCTGATAGACATCATCTTCCAATGTCTTTTGGTCTGCATCTTCCAGTTCTTTGAGCAGTTCCACCATGCCTGATTCCACATCGCCAGAATAATCCTCAAGATAGCCGTCAAAGTCCGCAAAGCTCTTTACCTCCACAACATATTTCAGACTGCCCTCGGAAAGTTCTCTGGAGCATGAATAACACCTAATCTTGTTCACCCCGTTAGACCCCCTTTATTATATTAAAGAACCACATAGACTATATTTATAAAATAACTCTAATTAGGTCTAACGGGGTTCATATAAATCCTTTCTTTTGTTTGCAGGCGATATGACAAACCTTAAAATAAAATCATCATCTTGTCAATCCAATTAAATTATGTTATTTAAACTCTGTCATGTCAAATTTGGAAACGATATTGTCGAGAGACGCCTATCTGCTTGCTGTGGAAATAAGACTTTTCTGGTTTGTGGCCCTGACATACGGGGTCTGTCTTCTATTGTATCTTATCCATCTTATTACCAAAAAGGCCGGACCTGGAAGGTTAGGCACAAACTTACTCTGGCTTGCCGTAATCACCCATGCAGGTTTGCTCATTTTAAGGACATTTGAGGGGCAGAGGGCTCCGTTTCAAACCCTTTATGAAAGCCTGTCATGGTTTGCATGGTCTGCATCTGTTACATATCTATATGTGGAAAAGCGATGGAAGGATATCTATCTGCCGGGCATCCTTGTAGCAGCGCTCTCAATGGGCGCATGTCTGTATGCCCTGTTTGCGCGAAGCCCTGCTGTAGAGCCTCTCTCGCCGCCGCTTCAAAGCTATTGGTTTGAATGGCATGTAGCGCTGGCGTTTTTATCTTATGCCGTCTTTGTTACAAGCTGTTCAATAGAGATAGTCTATCTTGTGATAAAGCCTTCTGTAAAAAAGGGGTTGAAACTGGAATATGGCCTCAATACAGGCAATATTGAGACATTTCACAGACAGTCTTTCAGACTTGCCCTTTTTGGCTTTCCTTTGCTTACATTCGGCATATTTTCCGGGGCTGCATGGGCAAATGACGCATGGGGCAGATACTGGGGATGGGATCCAAAAGAGACATGGTCGCTAATCACATGGACGGTATTTGCAATTTATCTCCATTCCATGTCAATACCAAGATGGAATAAACTGCCTGCGTCAATATTCAACATACTCGGATTTATATGCATGCTTATGACATTTATCGGCGTAAACTGGCTGGCAAGGCTTCTGGGCATACCGAGTTTGCATTTGTATGCGATGTGAT
>JACRNK010000220.1 GCA_016234985.1 Deltaproteobacteria bacterium | reverse complement strand
TTCCCTATTTCTTTTAAATTCATAAAATATTTTCACAGAGACGGCAAAGTAAAAAGCTCCAGATGCAAGGTGATTGTAGTCTGCCGATTTATCGGCGCTTTTAAAAACGCCCATAAATGGGCAAACTACAGATATGTTGAGCGAAGAAGCCGCAGCGACAACGCAGCAGCTGGATTTTTTATGAAGCCGTCACCTCTATCACCATCGCATTCTCATCACAATCCGGGAATTTGAAGCACTTCACGCACTCCCCCGGCTTGTATGTCAACGCAAATATCTTAGGAATACCCAGCGACTTTGCCTCGTCAAGACACGCATTCACCAAAACTGTGCCCACGCCTTTTCCGCCAGCCTCTTCGCTCACAGCCAGAGACCGTATCTCCCCTATGTCTTCCCAGCTTATATGCAATGCGCAAGCGCCAAGGACAACGGCATTTTCCTCATACACATAAAAATCCCTGAGATTTTCGTAGATGTCATTCAAAGGCCTGTGAAGCATCTCGCCCTTGTTGGCAAATATTTCTATGAGCTTATAGATGTCTTTGACATCGCTTAGTTTTGCTTTTCGTATCATTTCCTCTTATCAATCTCCTTGTATAATTTTTCAAAAATGCTATCACTGAAAAATAGAGTTGTCAAAATAAAAACTGCATAGAGAATGAGGAATGGGTTCGTGCAAAGGGATTAGGAACGTTTAAATTGCTTGCTGAGCGACAGACCCTGTGATTGGTAGGACGAGCCTATATTTTTTCCATAGATTTTCTGCGGCGCGGCCAGCAGTCTTTCGTAAATCAATCTGCCGACGATTTGTCCGTCTTCCAAAATGAAAGGCACTTCGTGGGAACGAACCTCAAGCACGGCGCGCGTTCCTTTGATGTCGTCATTGCCATAACCAAAACCCGGGTCAAAGAATCCTGCGTAGTGTATGCGGAATTCGCCGACTGCAGGGTCATATGCAACCATCTCTGCTGCAAAATCAGGCGGAACGCGCACCTTTTCCTTTGACATCAGGATATAGAAATCATTCGGATTTAGAACTATGGATGATTTTTTCGGCCTGTAGAGCGGCTCCCAAAATTCCATAGGGTCGTAATGAGCAATCTTTTCGAGATTTACAAGCGGCGTGTGGCTCTTGGCCCGATACCCGATGATTTCATTTTCATCTTTTCCTTGCAGGTCTATGGATATTCTTAAGCCCTGAGAAATCTTTGCCTCAAGAGGCATGTCATCTTCCGAGTAAACTAATTTTTCCTTTTTATCTAATTTGTTCAGTTTGGCGTCGCTTTCATCGCCTCCATTGCCGCATACAAAACGCAATTGGTTGAGTTTCATTCCCTCTTTAATAAGTATGCTGAATGTCCGCGGCACAACCTCAACATACAACTTCCCTTTGTAACCCGGCGGAACGCGTTCAAATTCAGTCCCGTGGTCAACTATCAATCTTGTGAACACATCCAAACGGCCTGTGGTGCTCTTGGGATTGGCCTTGCCGGAAATTGCGCTGGGAAGGTGCAGTTCCTCCATCAAAGGGACGATATAGACGCATCCTTTTTCAAGCACAGAGGGCTTGCTTAAATCAATCTCATGCATCACCAAATCATCCACCTTTGAGCGCACTGTTGCCTTTTCACCGGGAAGAAAACTTGCCCTTACACGATAGGCAACTGCTCCGAGTCGGAGGTCAATGCTGGCAGGCTGAATCTGGCTGTCAGAAATCGGCATTTTTGCAGAGATGCACCCTGCCTTAATCATCTCTTCAATCTTCTGTGAAGGAAAGATTCCTGATGCAGAAATCTCCTTCAACTCTTTTTCTAATTCAGGAAGCAGTGTGGCAATATTGCTGTTCATTATTAACCTCGCAAGTTTATTTACTGAGATTTAAATGCTGCACGGCCATATCAATAGCGCCATACCAATCTATATAATCGCCGATTTTATCTTCAACGATTTTGATCTCTTTTTTAGAAAGTTTTCTCCCGAGTTCTTCTTCGGCGACATTCTGAATATCTTCGATATTTATTGAGTAGATAATTTTTGAAGTTCTGGCCATCTGAGCTTCCCTTCCGTGCGTCATTCCTATACCTTCATGATGCTACTCAGAAACAAGCTGTCAACGTAGTGACGATACCCCTCGTCTAATCCAAAGGCTTTCAGCAGATAAAACATTAGTATTAATGAACTCACTATATCCTATGACTGTATTTCTCTTCTGAAATTTTTCCATTTTTATATTGTCAAAAACTACAAGTGTAACATTAAGGCTGTCCATCCTATCTAAATCACGTTCGCGAATTTTATTTTTATCAATTTCTGCTGTTGCTAAATATATGCGCCCAACTCGTGCTGCTTGCAATTCTGCAATTGCCTGTTGCCATCTTTCCCTTAACGTCCTTTTTACAGAGAGAATGATGGCATCATGCCTATATTGGCTGAAATAATTTTCCGACGGCAATAAAAAATCTACTGGGCCATTGAGTCTGGTTTGTTTAGCAAAAGGAAAACCTGCAAGGTTAAACAAATTCTCTATCTGATATTGGAAACTCCCACCGGCTCTGCTCCTTCGAGACTGATGCAGGCTTTGAAATAATGCCTCATAATATTCAAATAAAGATTTTGAAAGAAAGGCAATAAGCCATTCTGAATCTTTTATTCTGTTCTTTTTGACTATGGCAGTTTTGATATTTTTAATGAGAGACTGACAGATAGGAAATTCCTTTTTGCGCTTTTCAATCAACTCAAAGATTGAAGGAATAATCTTACTCTTGTAAAACTCTTTTTCATATTTTTGAAAAACCTTCCACTCTTCAATCAAAGCATTAAATAAGAGGGTATTAAATCCATTCCTAACCTCATCTTTTGTTATTCGACTGGCAGTATATCCTAATTTTTTTATTGCTTCATGGGCAATAATATTTCCTGATGGCATGTGACTATCTCTCAACTTATTTAAAAGACCTTTTACTCCCTGTAACTCGCTTTTAATGTTCATGCCGCCCTTTCCATTATTACGATATATTCTTCAGTCATGGTTGAACCTAAGACGCCGGGCTCATTCGTAGGACTGTTTTTTGAGGGCATTCTCTTGTTAGGAATTTTTCTGATAATAGTCTCTATATGTTTAAAACCGGCAGACTCTCCAAAATCCGCTGCTATCTCATCAGTTGGCAGTTGAACCCCTTTTACAGTCCTATTGCCGACAACCATGCACAACATACCGCCCTTTTTTATAACCCGGCATAACTCCATGAAGCATTTATTTAAATCAACATAAAAAGCCAGAACCTCTCTTGCCCTCTTTTTGTCAGCCCGTGAGACTAAATCCAAGGCATATCTCAAATTTAGAGAGGCATATCCCAAGTGAAGATTTTTAACATCTAATCGTCCCCCTAAAGACCGATTATCTATATCTATATCTTCTCCTTCAAATCCTAACCACTGTAAAGAGAGTCTCGAAAACTGACCGTAGGCCACGGTAGTTTTTGAATCACCATAAGGGGGAGAAGTTACTACAATATCAACTTTTCTGTCTTTAATGCTCGTTCTATGACGGGCATCTTCATTTAAAATATTTACTTTGGTCTTGCTGCGGCTATATTTTTCCCATAAACCTGCTATGGATGCGATATTCTCCTCAGCCCTTTTCTTGAATATTTCAAATGCATCTGGGCTGTAGTTTTTTAGTTTATCGTCATCAATACGGTATAGCTTAAATTCGCCATTTCTTGTATTAGAGGCCGCCCTTACTGTAAAACTAAACACAACCTTGAAAAAATCTTTTACCTTTCCCCGCTTAAAGCCTGCGGGGACAGGTTTATCGTTAATTGAATTTACTGCTGCTTGCAATGCTGTCAATTGAGATGCAACTTCTGGTTTAAACCAATAATCAATATTAAAAAAATTAGGTTTTTTTGTATTCGTTATAAGAGATGCTTTTTTTAGTATTTTTTTCAACTCAATTTGCAAATCTTTATAATTAAGCGGCGTTGTTTTAACTCTGCTTATCAAAAGTGAAAGGGGGTTAATATCGATGCCATAAGAATCATAGCCTCGTATAAATGCCTCTAACAGGACAGAACCGGAACCAGAGAAGGGATCTAACACAACAGCTTTTGGTTTTGCATACATATCAATGAGTCTTCCTGCCACTTGCGGAATCATCATTGCAGGATAGGGGTGGATGGCATGGGTATAAGCGCGTGTATTATCTTCTGAATAATTCCAACTTGGGTCGTATCTCTTTGTTCTGACCGAATCTTTCCATAGGTGCTTTATGCTATTTAAAGAATTGGAGTCTATGGCGTCATCAATCTGGGATATGCCTAAACGGTTATAAAAAGAAAGCTGGTCTCTCAAAATAAGACAGGTATTTTTCTCTTTACAACTTCTGCACTGGCTCAGAGTTGCGATACAACAGGATTCGGAAGCTTCTTCGTATATTTTAGTTCTGGCGTTTTTCATGGTTGTAAAAACACATAAAAATAAATAAATTTAGTTCCCTTTTTCTAATCTTGCCACATTGTATCCGTATTATTTTTGAGCGTGAACAGTAAATAAGTCTGTCCAGTTTATTCTTAAGTGGTTTTGTAGCCGACATAATTCATTGCTCTTTCAAGACCTTCCAGTAGTTCTCTTGCATCTTTTGCACTGAGCTGGACGGAATACCCGTTACCCATATGCTCATGATTTAATTTACCTAGCCGCAAGTGAATTTCATGATCGCCACTGCTCGTAAATATTTCCACATGTCTTTTGCTTCTAGGTTTGTTTTGCGACTCCGCATCAGATGCTGGAAGCATTTCTCCATAGTGAAATAGTGTTCCCATATTTTTCCTCCTCTTTGAGACTAACAAATTGCTATCCCCAAAAAACTTCTACCCTATGTTCTATATACTGCCCAAATCAAGATATAGGCTTTGCATACGACAAATATGAATCTGCTTCCATGAGAGAGTAGTTTGGTATATGCTGCTCACCACCATTTTTTTAGCCTATCGAGCCATATTAGACTTTTTGGAATATGCCAATTCTTTGCAGTGAATGGTTTCGTCTCTGCTGGACGAAAATCATCGGCAATATGTAATAACCTATCCGTGTTATTCTCGGGATATATAACCTCTTTTTTTGTTTTTGACATTTTATGATATCCACCATAATCTGCGTCATAATAATGCTCCTCATGCCAATTGGTTCCCTCTAGGTCTTCTCCACTTTCATCATAAAAATCATCTACCCAATTTCCTCGTTCTACATAATGCTTATATGGCAATAGATGCACTGGACTAACTATTGCCCCCTCCTGCCAATAATACAACCTCCCATAATACATGTTTTGAAGATATTTTTGCCATATTTGAGGTCTATAAATTGTCTTCTTTCCATCATCTGCTTCCTTAAAACCTGAAGGCTTGCATTCCGGCATAAGCCATATTAAATGGATACCAAGTTGTAAATAGCGATGTGCTCTTCTTTTAATTTCCTCAATCTCTATTGTGCTATTTTGGAATTCAATAGCAACTGGCACGTTGTTTATATACAGACTAACATCTGGCCTCACACCGTCTAACATTCGCTCTAAATCACATTTTTTACAATGGGGATGGTCTACTAATGCCTCGTAAATAGCCTTTTTTGCTTTCCAGTGTTTTTGTGATTCTCCTGTGCCGTATTGGCAAGTCACAGGTGGTTTGTGCGCAAAGTGATGAGCCTTGATTCTTCCTTTTTTTAAAATGACTGCTTCTTGACATTTTGGACAATAAAAAGGGCATTCTGGCTTCTCCGTTAACCAAGCCTTGCATCTATTTCCTTTTTGATTATTTGCTACAAGCATACAAGTTCAACCTTTATACCCCTAAAAGTTATTAGCGACTTTATTTACACCATCTTCACGCTCAAAAATCGCACAGATGTAAGGCAATTGTAGCCTGCCGATTTATCGGCGTTTTTCAATACGCCCAATGAATTGGGCAGCTACAGTGTAAGGCAAACCTTCAATTCTGATAAAACAGATGGGCGTTTTTCAGCGCGAATACCATCACCCGCAATCCGAATAACCGCAGTTGCACTTGGCGCAGCCTTCCTCATACTGCATCTGCGCGCCGCAGTCAGGGCATGCGCCTCTCTGGAAAACATCAACCCCTTCGCTTATATGGAAAGTGGCGAGCGTCGAGTGGTAGGCATTTACTCCTGACTCCTGACTCCTGACCCCTGTCTGTCGTTTATAGCTGACATACCAATCCATTGCCCTGGCAACAGCATCCGAGCAGGATAATATCTTTTCTTTGCCGTAACCAACAGGCACATGGCAGCTTATGCCCCGCATCTGTTTAACAACCTCTTCCGCCTGTATTCCGCTCCGCAGCACAAGGGATGCCATTCTTCCTATGGCCTCGCACTGCGATGCAGCGCATCCGCCTGCCTTGCCGATTTGCGTGAAGATTTCAAACGGCCTTCCCTCCTCATCCTCATTGATGGTCACATAGAGATTTCCGCACCCTGTCTTCATCTTCCTCGTTGCGCCGAATGTAACCTCGCCTCTGGGCTTGGGGGTTAAATAAGTTGGGAGTTGAGGGTTCGGAGTTGGGAGGGTGTTTCCAACTGCTGACTTCTTCTCGCCTTTATTCAATACCTGCACTTCTCTTGAGCCGTCTCTGTAAACCGTAACACCCTTGCAGTCAAGCTCATAGGCCAGCCAGTAGACATCTGCCACATCTTCAGGCGTTGCCTCATTGGAAAAGTTGACGGTCTTTGAAACCGCATTGTCCGTATATTTCTGGAATGCGGCCTGCATGTTTATATGCCAGTCCGGGGTAATATCGTGCGAGGTGACAAATAATTTCTTTATATCATCCGGCACGCCTTTTACATCATGCAGCCCGCCTGTCTTTGCAATTTGCTTCATAAGTTCAGGACTATAAAAACCGCGCTCTTTGGCAATCTCTTCAAACAAAGGATTTGCCTCGACAAGCTCTGCGCCGTCAA
This sequence comes from Deltaproteobacteria bacterium, assembly GCA_016234985.1. Lineage (GTDB taxonomy): Bacteria > Desulfobacterota > GWC2-55-46 > UBA9637 > UBA9637 > JACRNJ01. The sequence goes on along the minus strand of JACRNK010000220.1, from coordinate 995 downwards.
GCACATTCCTTGTAAATGCAAGCGCAAATATCGGCTCTATGCCTGAGGAGCAGCCTGCAATCATGGAGATAGTGCCTGTTGGGGCAATGGTGGTTACTGTGGCGTTTCTTACCTTGTTGCCGTCGCTATAGATAGAGCCTTGATAGTTTGGAAATGCGCCACGCTTTTCAGCAAGCTCAATTGACGCCTCCCTCCCTTTTTCCTGTATGAAGCCCATGACATCTTCAGCGGCCTTTATCGCCTCAAGAGAATTATACGGAATACCGAGCCTCACGAGCATATCCGCAAATCCCATGACGCCGAGGCCTATCTTGCGGTTGCCCTTTGTCATCTTTTCAATCTGGGCAATGGGATAGCGGTTCATATCTATTACATTGTCAAGAAAGTGAACCGCCTCTTTTGTGGTGTATTCCAGCTTATCCCAGTCAATTTCGTAAGTTGTAAGTTGTAAGTCGTGAGTAGAAAGCGTTGTTCTTATTTTATCACTTACCACTTCCGACTTACCACTCACGGCTTTTTTCATCATCTTCGCCAGATTTATAGAGCCGAGATTGCAGGACTCATAAGGAAGCAATGGCTGCTCCCCGCACGGGTTCGTGGATTCTATCTCGCCTATGTGAGGGGTCGGGTTGTCCCTGTTGATTCTATCAATAAAGATTATTCCGGGGTCGCCGTTATTCCATGCCATATTGACTATCTTTTCGAATACCTCTTTTGCGTTTAACTTGCCTGCGGCCTTTCCTGTCCTCGGGCTTTTGAGTTCATATTCTTCGCCTTTCTCCACAGCCTTCATAAAATCCTCTGTTATGGCAACAGAGATATTGAAATTGTTGAGCTTGTTGTTATCCTCTTTGCAGGTTATGAAGTGCATGAGGTCAGGATGGGCTATGCGAAGGAGTCCCATGTTGGCGCCGCGCCTTGTGCCACCTTGCTTGATGGCCTCGGTGGCGGAATCAAACACAGTCATAGACGATATGGGGCCTGATGATATGCCT
>JACRNK010000216.1 GCA_016234985.1 Deltaproteobacteria bacterium | reverse complement strand
TTTGCTTCTCTTAAAAACTTTGCCGCCTCTTCAGGCGGGGTTGGATTTATGTAAAAACCGGAACCCCACTCAAAGCCTGCGACTTTTGTAAGAGTAGGCATTATCTCAAAATGCCAGTGATAGTATTGGCTGTCTCCGTTTCTTAACGGCGATGTGTGTAGGATGAAATTGTAGGGCGGAGAGTTCAGCACCTTGTCCATCCTTTTTAACGTATTGGAAAAGAGTTTGGCGAGGTTTTCATATTCGTGCCTCTGGGAGTTTTCAAACGCGGCCTCATGTTTTTTGGGAAGTATCCACACCTCAAATGCAGCCTTTGGCGCATAAGGGGTCACTGCAATGAAATCCTGATTCTCAGACACGATTCTCACACCCTGCATTATTTCCTGGCGGATGATGTCGCAAAAAACACACCTCTCCTTGTAATTATAATATTCAAGCGAACCGTCCAATTCCTCTGCAACCCTTTTCGGTATGATGGGCAGGGCTATAAGCTGGGAATGGGTATGCTCAAGCGAGGCGCCGGCAGCCTCGCCATGATTTTTAAATATGAGGACATAACGGAACCTTGGGTCCTTTTTAAGGTCTATAATTCTGTCTCTGTATGCCCAGAGCACATCCTCAAACTGTTTTTCCGATATGCTGGATAGGGAGTCCTTATGATTGGTAGATTCAATAATTACTTCATGCGCCCCCACGCCGTTCATCTTGTCGTATACGCCGTCTCCTTCCCTGTTAAGGTCTCCTTCTATGCGGAGGGCCGGAAATTTATTAGGCACAACCCGTAATGTCCAGCCGCCTGTGTTTGGTTTTGAGCCGTCCGGCCTGTAAGCGAGTATCTCCGTGGGGGTTTTATCTTCATTTCCGGGGCAGAACGGGCAGAAGCCATTTTTGGTAGGCGGGTGCTGAACCACAAATTCTGAAGGCCTTTTACCCCTTTCTGTTGAGATAATTACCCATCTCCCAAGTATGGGGTCTTTTCTAAGCTCCGGCATTGTCGCTACGCTCCTTTTCTCAACTTTTCCTGCGCCTCTTCTTCCTCTTTACATTTTATACACGAGGTGGTGACAGGCCTTGCCTCAAGCCGCTTCTCCGATATGTCTTCGCCGCATATCTCGCAGATTCCGTAAACGCCGTTATCCACCCTCTTTAGCGCATCCTGAATCTTTGCGATAAGCTTCCTTTCCCTGTCCTTGACGCGCAGCAGGAAATTCCTATCCGTTTCATGGGACGCCCTATCGGTTGGATCAGGAAAGGCCTCTTCCTTTGCGCTGCTCATCTCTACCACAGCCTTGCCTGCCCCTGTAAGCAGCTCCTCTAATTTTTGATTAAGGAGATTTTTAAAGAATTCCGATCTTTCTTTTTCCACCATAATGATGAATTATAGCCAAAACAGAAGATGATGTAAATATAAAAACAGGCAATAGGCAATGGGCTATAGGATTAGAAATTCTAATATCCAAATTACAAATTTTAAATTTAAAATTTTGAGTTTAGAATTTAGAATTTCTTTGTCTATCGCCTATTGCCTATTACCTATCGCCTGTTCTTAGATATGTCCCGCTCTTGCCGCCTGTCTTTTTCACAAGCCGTATATCGGAGATTGTCATTCCTTTGTCAATAGCCTTGCACATATCATAAATAGTCAGCGCGGCAGCGGAAACCGCAGTCAACGCCTCCATTTCCACGCCTGTCCGGCCGGTAACCTTTACCGTTGCGGTTATATCAACGCATTTCTTTTTAGATTGCGGCTCAAATAATATATCTACAGAAGTTACATTTAAAGGGTGGCATAACGGTATCGTATCGCCGGTCTTTTTTGCAGCCATAATGCCTGCAATCTTTGCAACACCCAGGACATCCCCTTTTTTCACTTCATTTGCCATGATTGATTTGAGCGTATAAGGCTGCATGAAAACGCTCCCCTTTGCAACCGCCTCTCTTGCTGTTATTTCCTTGGCAGTTACATCAACCATCCTTGCCTTGCCATATTTATCTATGTGAGTAAGTTTTGGCATAAAAAGTAAATACAGGCAATGGGCAATAGGCGAGAGGCGATAGGAAAACCTATAGCCTATAGCCCAGCGCCTATAGCCGCTAATTTATTTCAACTATCTTCCCGTTTTTGACCTCAAGCATAAAAAGATTCTTCACGGCCTCTCTATTGCTATCAAAGGCAATATTGCCTGTTGCGCCTGGAAAGTCTTTTAGATTAGCAAGGTTTGCCCTCACTTCTTCCCGCTGCCCACCGATAGAAACATCCGGGGGCAGGCTTCTGACTTCCGGCTGCCGGCTTTTTTTAACAGCCTCCATCATCATTTTGACCGCATCATAGGCCTGCGCCTCAATAATGCCGGGTTCCGCATTATAAAGGCTCTTAAAATTATTCACAAACCGCAAGGCTGCCTCTCTTCTGCTGTCC
>JACRNK010000215.1 GCA_016234985.1 Deltaproteobacteria bacterium | reverse complement strand
ATATAGTGGTGAATCAGTTGAAGGGGCCCATAATAACGGTTACCAGCATCATAGCAGGCATTGAACTCGGCTTAAAGCATTTCAAGAAAAAGGAGGGCGATAAAGATGTCAGAAAATAACGGCAACACAATGGGTGTGATGTTTGCTTTTTTGGTTGGTGGGCTTATCGGCGCAGGTCTTGCCCTGCTCTATGCCCCTGCGTCAGGGGAAGAGACAAGAAGGCGGTTACGGGAGCAGGCGGCACAGAAAGGCGATGAATTAAAACAACGTTATGAGACTGCTGTGGATACTGTAGAAGAAGGGGTTGGCAAAGTTAAAGAGATTATTGAAGAGAGAAAGAACGAGGTTGCAACCGCTTACCAGGCCGGTAAAGATGCGTATCAGAAAGAGAAGGCAAGGCACACAAAAGAAACTGCATGAACTCCTTTACTACAAAATAGGCATCGCTTTTTTAAAAAGCCAGCAAGTTGCCTGCCAGACGAGGCAGCAGCCAATTTTGCGACGAGCCGTATGTTCACCGATACGGTGAGGAGCGAAATTGGCTGATAACAAAGTATGGCGGGCAAATCGCTGGCTTTCTGAATTATTTATTCTCCCCTTTAAGAAGCTCAATGCCTGCCTTTGCGTCTGCCGTCAGTTCATGGTCAGGATAGTCTTTTAGAAAACTTTCAAATGTCGACCTTGCCTCGTCTGTTTTGCCTGCCTGAGCATAGGCATAAGCAAGCGATAAAACCGCCACAGGCTTCAATGGGCTGTCCGGATATGACTGCCCGAATGATTTGAGCTCTTCTATTGCGCCGGCAAAGTCCTTTTTATTTATAAGAGCTTCAACCTTTGCCATTGCAGCGCCATCTTTGCTCTTTTCCTTGCCTTTCCAATATGGCGTCAGTTCCTTCCCCTTTTCCTGTTCAGCGCCGCGAAGCCCTGCCACAGCAGTTGGCACGGTTGACTGCCCTTTCTTGCCCACCTTCACCACCTTTGACCAAAACGACGCCAGAAAATCCTGCACCCCGCCTTTTCCCTCTGTTGCTTTTACCGCCTCCTTGCCCTTACCGGATTCCCCGGCATAAAGACCGGAAATACCTGCGGCAAATACCAATACTGCCGCGCATAGCGCTATAATTATCTTCATGGTTGGCCTCCTTAAAATACAGGCTATGGGCTATGGGTAATAGGTTATATGGGTTTTTACCTATTGCCTATTGCCTGCTTTTTTCCTATTGCCTATTCTTACTGAAACAACAGCGAGTCCAAAAACCCTTTTTCATACTTTACTGTCGGATTTATATCAACGGCCTCCTTGAATTTGGTCTGCGCCTCTTTGAGCAAGCCCTTTTTATAATAGGTTATTGCAAGGTTTACCTTTATCTCCGCGTCATCCGGCGCTATGGCCTCTGCCTTTTTATAACTTGCCAGCGCATCATCAATCTTTCCTGTCAAAAGATATATGTTGCCGAGGTTTGTATATGCGCCTGAATCCTGAGGAGCTGCTGCAATAAGGTTATTAAACTCCTTTACAGCCTCTTCATAGAGTTCGTTTTCAGCGTATACCAGTCCAAGCTGCATTCTGGCGTTTAAATCATTCGGGTCTTTCACCAACGCATCCTGATACGGTTTTATAAGCCCTTGCGCCTTTTTAGCCTTCTGCATGGTAAGCTCTCTTGCCATTATGGCATTTATCTTATCCTTTGTCGGGAGCGCCGGGCTCCATGCGGCAGGAGGCAGTGTGGCAGGCTGATATACGCCCCATGCATCATGCATCTTTGTTATTTCAACCTTTTTTTCCTTTTCCCATCTATAATATATCTCGCTCCCTTTATACCATGCTTCGGTAAATGAAGAGCCGATAGCCGTTGCCTCCAGAGGAATCCATATTTGCTTGTCCAGATTTATATACTGTTCCGGGTTGAGCGATATCTCGTCTGCCTTTTTGGGGTCAATGTCTAACCTGAACATCAGGTGCAGATGCCCGGGCGTTCCGATCAATGCCGTTTCTATGCCGAGGTTTTCCAGCAGGCTGGAGATGAGTATTGACAGATCATCGCAGTCTCCTGTCTTTATCTTCAATGTCTCTCTTGGATATTGTATGGAATCTATCGCCCCCGCATCCTTTGACACCTTTTCATATGGATTATTCGGGTCAGGCGCATATACTATGCCGTATGCGCCAAGGGAGTCAAATATGAGCATGGCCAGGCTCATCTGCTTGTTGATGAGGACTCCGTTTTCAGGATACATCTGCACAAGCCCCCTTGCAAAATCCTTTACAGGCTCATCCTTTGGCGTAACAAAAGCCGCGGTCATGCCCGGGGCAATCCATGTTATTGCGTTCCTGTTGTAGAGGGTAAACGGAATGCTCAGGGTCGTCTTTTCTTCTTTTTGCTCAATATAGTAACTTACCTCAATGGCTGCCTGCGCAGGAGTATCTTCCACAATCTCCAGAATCTTATTGTTAAACGAGGCATACAGAGGCACGGTTACGGTTGCCCCGGGCTTTACATCCTTTACCTCCTTATCGGTCGGGAAATCCATATAATTTAAAACCTTGAGGCTCACCTTTATTTTTGGAAAGGTCTCCTGAGAGTTGTTGGTTATCTTTATCTCGCCTATCGGAGTTGTATTGTAAAATTTATAGAGCGAGGAAAAAACCTTATTGATTGTAACATTCTGAATGTCTACAAGAGGGCCTGCCGATTTGCCTTGCTCCGCCCTTTTCTTTGCATCATACGCCGCATTAAGGTCTTGCTTGAATATATCCCGCGGGTCAAGGCGTGATGCTGCGCCAAAGGCGTCTATGGCCTCAGCATACATCTTCTTTTTCATATATGCCTTGCCTATGAGGTTATAGGCCATTGCCTCTTTGGGCGCCATAGTCGTTATAGTTTGAAGTTCAGGAATAGCCTTGTCCAGGAGATTGTTTTCAACATATATCCGCCCCAGTTCAAGCCGGATATTTATGTCGTCCTTGTTTATCTCAATTGCTGTCTTAAGGGTATTCACAGCGTCGCCGCTCTTTCCAACGACGTTCTGGCTTTTTGCCAAAAGGAGATAAGCGGCCATATTCTTCGAATCCATCTTTATTATCTTTTCCAACTCATTTATTGCGCCTTCATACTCCTTCTGGGTGTAAAGCAGAAAACCCAGCGGATATACAATTGTCATAGGCCCTTCAAGCCCGCCTTTGGCAACATTTGCAATGCCGTATATGGAATCCTGACTCTCTTTTCCCTGTTTAATGTCCACAGGGACAAGTTTGGCCTCTATATTAAACGATGGAGTTGATGTTTCGCCTATATTCTTAAAACCCTTTGCAATGTCAGATGCGGCGTAAATATTGTATCCCTTGACAAATGCTTCCTGCGCCTTTTCCCATGTAAGCTGCACGCCGTCTCCTTCTATGGCAGCCATACGAACGTTTTGCGGAGCCCTGGCAGGCACATCCTTGAGAGATAATATCTGAAGCCTTTTATTTCCTGCGTCCGCTATGACAACAAATGTATTATCCGGCTGCGATATGAGGGCTATTGCCGAGGCATTTCCCATCTCTGTCTTTTCCTTGCCTAATGTTCCAAATTTCCTTAAATACCTGCCCATGGCGTCAAAGACCTGAATTCTGTTCTTTTTATAAGATTCCAGAACAAAAACCCTGTCCTCGCTGTCCACAAATATGCTTCGCGGGCCTGTAAATTCACCCCTGCCTTCTCCCTTTTTGCCAATGACCTTTAAAAACCTCCCGTCGCTGGAAAAAAGCTGCACCCTCCCGTTTCCAAAATCTGCCGCATATATCTCTCCGCGGCTGTTCATGGCAATGTCCTTGGGCTGGCTGAACATGCCGTCTTCAGGCCCGCTCTTTCCAAACTGGCCGAGGTAAATACCGTCCTTGCTAAAGGATTCTATCCTGTTGTTCCCTGTGTCGGCAACCCATATCTTACCCTTTGCGTAGATTATCCCCTCAGGGTCATATAACTTGCCGTCGCCGCTTCCTGAACCGCCGAACTCAAAAAGATACTTGCCACGAGAATCAAAGACCTGAATTCTATCATTGCCCGTGTCAGAGACATAGATATTATCATTTTCATCAAGGGCAAGGCTGGACGGCTCTCTGAACATGCCTTGTTTTTTGCCCTTGCTTCCGAAACTTGCGACAATATTTCCATCCATATCCATGACGGCAATCTTTGCCCCTTCCTTATCCAGAACAAAAAGATTTCCTTTGCTGCCGACGGCAATATCTGTTGCTGATTGAGAAATAGTTTTATGGAAAGAGACTCTGGAATCTAAAGGGGTCTGCGCAAATGGCTGAAATGTCCCTTCTTCTTTTGCCAATACAAATGCCTGCACCCTGCTATTGCCCCTGTCAACGATATAACAAAGGCCGTTCCACAGCGCCGTCGTCTGCGGGTCTTTAAACTGAGCCCTGCCCGCGCCTTTACTGCCGAACAAACCGAGAAACACGCCTTTGCTGTTCAGGATGTGCGCCCTGTTGTTTCCGCTGTCTACAACTACAATCCTTCCGGCAGGGTCAACTGAAATGCCTGTTGGCCCTGAAAAATTATCCCTGCCTACACCGCTTGAGCCGATTGAAGCCAAATGATTCCATTCTTTATCGAAAACCTGCACCCTGTTATTTCCCGTGTCAGTTACCCATATCCTGCCGTCAATGGAAACCGCCACTCCCGCCGGGTCGCGGAAATGGTCTTTGCCCTCGCCTTTAGCGCCGATAGTGTCAAGGAATATGCCGTCTGTTGTAAATACCGAAATTCTGCTGTTTCCTGAATCGGCGACAAAAACCCTTTCCTGATTATCAAGCGCAATCCCCAGCGGGTAGCTGAGTTCGCCGTCCTGACTGCCGTCCCTGCCAAAGCCGTATAAAAAACCGCCGTCTTTATCAAAGACCTGCACGCGGCTGTTTTTACTGTCTGTCACAAATAATTTTCCGTCTGCCCCTATTGCTATGCCATACGGCATGCGGAACTGCCCCGTTTCTTTGCCCTTCGCGCCGAATGCCTTTATAAACTGGCCAGCCTGATCAAAAATCTGCACCCTATTGTTTTCAGAGTCCACAACATAAATCCTGTTGTCAGAAGAAACAGTAATACCCAAAAATAGGTTTTGATTTTTGGGGAAACCTGCAAGTTGCCTGCCAGACGAGGCAGAGGCCATTTTTGCGACGAGCCCTCCCCCTTTATCCCCCTCATGGAGGGGGACAGGGGGAGGATACGGTGAGGAGCAAAAATGCGCCGATAACGAAGTATGGCAGGCAAATCGCAGGTTTGTAAAATAGCGAGGTTCTTAATCGCTATTTTACGGTAACAGTTAATAATTGACTTTTATAATATATTGCGTTAATTGTATAAAAGACAGTAAAAAAATGGAGAGGTGGCCGAGTTGGCCGAAGGCAGCTGCCTGCTAAGCAGTTGTAGGGATAAAACTCTACCGGGGGTTCGAATCCCCCCCTCTCCGCCAGTTTAGTTTTGAGTATTTGCAACCCCCACCCCTTGACAATCTTGCAATATCTGCTATAAATATAACTAATTTTCTAATCCTAAAGAAAGGAGGAATAATATTTATATTCCAGACTTAGTGGATTGGAAGCAATCTCAAGGCTTTGGCCTTGAAATCAAAAGGAGGAGACAATGAAGAGAACAAAGTTTTTATTGGCTTTTGCAACATTTTTAGCTTTTAGTATTTCGCTGTGGATTGCCCCCGAGGCCAATGCGGTTCCTGCTTTTGCCAGACAGACAGGCTTGGCCTGCTCAACCTGTCATTTTCAACACTATCCTGCATTAAATGCATTCGGAAGAGCCTTCAAGTCAAATGGTTACACCCAGATTGGCGGTGAGGGAAAGGTTGAGGGAGAAGACCTCTCCATACCGGACACACTGAATGCATCGCTGGTCACTAAAGTTAGGTATCAGAAGACAAATGGCAAAGATTACACCGGCAACCTGACAAATGGAAGTTCAGGCACAAATAGGGGAGAGTTGCAGTTCCCTGATGAGGCTGCTCTGCTTATAGGCGGCCGTGCAGGAGAGCATATTGGATTCTTGCTTGAGGCAAGTCTCTGGGATAGCGCCGACTCGACTAAGACCATGTTTACATCATTCAAGATGCCCATTACCTATGATGTGGCCGACACAAAGCTAGGTATAATTCCTTTCACCACAGATAGCGGTGGAGCCTCTTATGGTTTCGAGCTCTTGAATACCGGTGCGTTAAAGATGCAGCGAGTGCTTGAAAACAACAGTGGAAAAGATACATCTGCCCAGCTGTATATCGGCACAAGCGGCACTGCTGAAGGATTTGCATTTGTGGCTGCAAATAAGATGTTCTTTGTAAATTACAGTTTATGGGGGCCGGCGCATGGCAGCACAGATTTCAGCCCCTTTATGAGCTATGTCCGTTTGGCAGCAACACCTAATGTTGGCGGCTGGGATCTCGGCGTGGGCGGCCAATTGTGGCGTGGAACCGGCAAGTATAACGGTACAACCAGAACTAAGGCTGATGCATTTGCAGTGGATGCCCAGGCACAGGGCAATGTGGGATTGCCCTTGGGTGTATATCTGACATACGGCGACGCAAAGAAGTCAAAGACAAATGAGGTAGCAAATATGTTCAACAGCAATACGGCAGGAGACAAAAAGGCATGGTCTCTGCTTGCTGAACTCGGCGTGCTCCCGGGCAAGGCAACTGTTGCAGCAGGTTATCGCTCAGGCAAAACAGGCGCAACCGCCTATAACAAACAAAATGCCATTACACTTGGCGCTACTTATTTGTTGGCACAGAATGTTGAACTCCAGTTGAATCATTCAATTTACAGCGGCAGTTATTATGATTTGCCGGCAAATAATGAGCAGTCAAACGGCGACAGGCTTACTACGCTGATGCTATTTGCAGCATTCTAAACCATGTTTTTGCTTTACAGAGGGGGAGGGGGAAATCCCTCCCCTTTTTATTTATAGTCATGAAACCCACACGAGCCATAGGCCCACAAAGGGGCATGAAATTTTACCCCACCCTCACCTTAATCCTCTCCCTGAGGGAGAGGAAAGAAAAGCTCCCTCCCCTTCAAGGGGAGGGGCAGGGTGGGGATGGGGTAAAAGGGTATTTTCAGGTGAAACCCTCACGAGCCTTGGCTCACAAAGGTGCATGAAAATGTGTATCAGGTTAGAAGCTCTTATTGTAAGATGAACTGCAATCAAAT
>JACRNK010000198.1 GCA_016234985.1 Deltaproteobacteria bacterium | reverse complement strand
CCTCTGTTTTCAGGCTTGGCGCATTCAATCTTTAACGCCTCGACTCCCATTGGAAACGCCATCTCATCTGGCTCGCCAACACCGAGGTCCAGAAGCTCCACATTCGGATGAGCCTTTCTTGCCGCCGCCTTTGCCCTCTTGATCTTTTCAAATTTATAAATCTTTGTCTCTTTGCCGAAACTGTTGCCGCCTATTCTATCGGCAAAAAGTTTCTGGATGTAGCTCTCTGACACAAAAACCTCCTTTAAAATGCAATTACGAATTAAGAATTAGGAGTTTTTAATTCTTAATTTATAATTTCTAATTCCTAATTGTATTTACCAGACTCCCTATCCCCTCTATCCTTATCTCTACCTTATCGCCAGGTTTCATTTTGCCGATGCCTGACGGCGTGCCTGTGGTTATCACATCTCCGGGGAGGAGTGTCATAACACATGAAACAAAACTTATCAAATGATAAACATCAAATATCATATCATGCGTAGATGTGTCCTGCCGCTTTTCATTGTTGAGATAAGTCTCTATCTGCACATTCAGAGGATTCAAATCAGTCTCTATCCACGGGCCAAGCGGCGCAAAGGTATCAAAACCTTTTGCCCTAGTATATTGAATATCCTTGCCTTGTAAATCCCGCGCAGTTACATCGTTGCAGCAGGTGTAGCCGAGAATATATTTGCGGGCATCCTCCTTTTTTAACATATGCGCCTTTTTTCCGATAACAACCGCAAGCTCTCCCTCATAGTCAACGCGGTGCGACATGTGATGCGGATAAATAATTTCATCGCCGTTTCCGATTACGGCAGTTGAGGGCTTCATGAAGAGCATGGGCTCTTCGGGCAGAGGCTTATTAAACTCCGCTGCATGCGCCTTGTAATTAAGCCCAATGGCAACTATCTTTGACGGCTCACACGGCGCCAGGAATTTTATGGAATTCAGTTTGTGGGTAACCGCAGTTTTTTTAAAGCTGCCGAAGATGCTCCCTTCTATCTCAACAACATCTTCCCCTTCAACAATTCCATAGTGAATTAAACCATCTTTAAAAAACCTTGCAAGTTTCACTTCCTCTCCACCATTGCCTTAATCTTCAACCTCAAGGCATTCAGTTTTATGAACCCCTCCGCATCCTTCTGGTCATACACTACATCTTCTTCAAAGGTGGCAAAATCGGGATGATAGAGCGACCGGTCCGACCTTCTGCCGACCACATCGCAATTTCCTTTGTAGAGTTTCAATCTTGCCGTGCCGGTTACGCCTTTTAAGGCATGGTCTATCATCCCTTGCATCATCTCCCGCTCAGGCGAGTACCAGTAGCCATAGTAAACCAACTCCGCATATCTCGGTATCAAACTGTCTCTGAGATGCAGCACCTCTCTGTCCATAGTGATGGACTCCACTGCCCGCCGAGCCGCATGGAGTATGGTTCCACCGGGAGTTTCATACACGCCCCTGCTCTTCATGCCCACATAGCGGTTTTCCACCAGATCAATCCTTCCGATCCCGTTCATGCCGCCGAGCCGATTCAACTCTGCCAGAAGTTTTGCCGGAGAAAGTTTCCTGCCGTTCACGGCAACAGGATTTCCGTCTTGAAAATCTATTTCAACATATGTCGGTTTGTTCGGCGCCCTTTCCGGCGAAACGCTCAAGACGAACATATCCTCCGGCGGCTCAGCCCACGGGTCTTCCAATATGCCGCCCTCAAAACTTATGTGAAATAAATTCCGGTCGGAACTGTAAGGCTTTGACTTTGTCGCGGTTACAGGTATATTGTGCTGCTCCGCATAATCTATTAAATCAGTGCGGGATTTCATCTCCCATTCGCGCCACGGGGCAATGACTTTTATATGCGGATTGATGGCATAATAAGTAAGTTCGAACCGAACCTGATCATTGCCTTTGCCTGTTGAGCCGTGACAGACCGCATCGGCCTTTTCCTTTTTTGCAATCTCCATTTGCGCCTTGGCAATCAAGGGTCTTGCTATGGATGTGCCGAGCAGATACTTTCCTTCATACACCGCGCCTGCGCGGAGCATAGGAAATATGAAATCCCGGACAAACTCTTCTTTCAGGTCTTTGATATAAATCTTTTTTGCGCCTGTGGCTATGGCCTTTTTCTTGAGCGGCGCAAGCTCCTCGCCCTGCCCCAAATCAGCGGCAAAGGCAATTACCTCGCAATCATAATTTTCAACCAGCCACCTGATGATAACCGAAGTGTCAAGCCCGCCTGAGTAGGCTAAAACCACCTT
>JACRNK010000197.1 GCA_016234985.1 Deltaproteobacteria bacterium | reverse complement strand
TGCGGCCTCAATCAAATCAGACGCCTCTTTCACCTCGTCCAATCCGTGATATATGCCCTTCAAAAGCGCGCACTGAAAAGATTTGAGCAGGTTCTTGATTTTGGGTATGGACTTCAAAGAATCTTTAAGGCTCGTCAAATCCCTGGGGTTTGTTGTGTTGATGGCTATCCTGACGGCAAGCCTTTCAATATCATAAACTCTGACCAGCATGGTCTGAATCTCTTCTCTGACCGGCTTTTCTTTTGACAGCTCTTCAACTGTGTCAAGCCTTCTCATTATCTCCGACACATCCTTTAAAGGATATTCCAGCCAATTTCTGAGCCTCCTGCCGCCCATAGCGGTTTTGGTCTTGTCAAGGAGCTCTATGAGCGTCCCCTTTTTTGAACCATGCCTTATGCTGTCAACAAGCTCAAGATTCTTTTTTGTCATGGAATCAATGAGCATGAACTGGCCGGGATTATAGGTTGAGAGATTTTGAATATGAGGAAGACTGCCCCGCTGCGTCTCCTTCACATATTGAAGCAGCATCCACGCAGCCTTGACACCCTCATGCAGCGATGCACACCCGAATCCGTCAAGGGATAGGGTATGGAAATGCCCGGTAAGCCCGCGCTCAGCATCATCATATCTGATGCTGCTTACCGGCGTAACACGGAATGAAAGTTGAGCCTTGAACATCGAACCTTCAGCATTGTTAAGCAACTCTTCCGCAATAAGCAGTTCTTTGGGCTCTATCCGTTTAATCTCATCCAGCAATGCGCTTTCTTCGGAAAATTCCGCTGTCTTAAATTCGCCTGTTGTCACATCCATATAAGACAGGCCGCCTATGCTTCCGCTCCATGTTACAGAGGCTATAAAATTATTGGACTTGGCGTCCAGCAATTCCTCTTCCAACACAACACCGGGCGTAATAATCCTTGTTAGCTCCCGCCTGACGATGCCTTTTGCCTCTTTTGGATTCTCTGTCTGCTCGCACACCGCCACCTTGTGTCCTTCATTCACAAGTTTCGCAATATACCCGGCAGCCGCATGATACGGCACGCCGCACATGGGCACGGGGTTTTCCTTATTTCTGTCTCTGGTGGTTAATGCAATATTCAAGACCCTTGAGGCAAGTTTGGCGTCGTCAAAAAACATCTCATAAAAATCGCCTATTCTGAAAAACAGGATAGCGTCTTTGCAGGTTTCTTTCACATCAAAATACTGCCGCATGGCAGGGGTGAGTTCGGAATGCGGATTTGCGGTTTCAGAATCGGGATTCAAGACAATTTCTTGCATTACACCTTCCCCCTGTCCAAACTTCTGTACTGTATCGCCTCTGACAAGTGATGCGATTTAATCCTTTCCTCTGTTTCCAAATCGGCAATTGTTCTGGCAACCTTTAAAACTCTCGTATACGCCCTTGCAGAAAGGCCGAGCTTTTCTATTGCCATTTCCAAAAGCCGCTTGCCGTTCTCATCTGTTTCGCAGAACTTTTTTATGTGGCGGCTTGACATCTGGCTGTTGGAATATGTTTTTTTATCCGCAAACCGCTCCGTCTGAATCTTTCTCGCCCTGTCAACCCTTGTCTTTATGCCTTTTGAGGATTCGCCGCTTGCATCGCCTGAAAGCTCTTTGAATCTTACGGCAGGCACATCGCAATGGATGTCAATCCTGTCTAACAAAGGCCCTGAAATCTTTGCCCTGTATTTTTGAATCTGCATTGGCGTGCAGTGGCATTCCTTGTGAATATCTCCCATAAACCCGCATGGACAGGGGTTCATTGCGGCAATCAAGATAAAATGAGAAGGGTATGTCAAAGATATTGCAGCCCTTGCTATGGTAACCCTGCCGTCTTCAAGCGGCTGTCTTAACACCTCAAGCACATTCTTTTTAAACTCAGGCATTTCATCCAGAAACAAAACGCCGTTATGGGCAAGGGAAACCTCGCCGGGCCGTGGGATATGACCCCCGCCAATCAAACCTGCATCTGAGATTGTATGATGCGGGCTTCTGAATGGCCGCGTTGTCACCAAAACCTGTTTTCTGTCCAACACGCCGGCAACGCTGTGAATCTTGGTGGTTTCTATGGCCTCATCAAGGGTCATTCCCGACAGGATGGTTGGCATCCGCCGGGCAAGCATGGTCTTTCCTGAACCTGGCGGACCTATCATCAACATATTATGCCCGCCTGCCGCCGCAATCTCCATCGCCCTTTTCACATGCTCCTGGCCTTTCACCTCATTTAAATCAATGTGCGATTCCCCGTCAGTTTTAAAATATGTTTCAACATCTATGCTGCAAGGTTGTATTTCCGTGTTGCCGTTTAAGAACTCCACTAACTGTGGAAGATTTTCCATGCCGAGTATTTCTATGCCGTCTACAAGCGCAGCCTCTTCGGCATTTTCTTTTGGAAGGATTACGCCTTTTAGGCCGCGTCTTTTAGCGGCAACAGCCATAGGAAGAGCGCCTTTTACAGGTTTCACCCTCCCGTCCAGGGAAAGCTCGCCCAGAATCATATAATCTTTAACTTTGTCGTTTTTCAAAACCCCTTCGGCAGACAGGATTCCAAGGCTTACCGGCAGATCAAAGGTCGTGCCTTCTTTTTTTACATCCGCAGGCGCAAGGTTTACCGTGATGTGTTTTGCGGGAAATTCATAACCGGAGTTTTTCAGCGCCGCCCTTACCCTGTCTTTGCTTTCCTTCACGGCATTATCAGGCAGGCCGACTGTAGAAAAGACAGGAAGGCCAAAGGCGGTATCAACCTCAACCTCCACAATATATGCGTCTATGCCTAAAACTGCTCCGCTGAATATCTTTGCTATCATTTTGTTCTCAAATGCAATTTATGAGTTTACTGATTTTATCAAGAAGCAGCTTCAAGACACAAGATTTATATTTTGAGCTGCCCTTGTCTTTTGACACTGTTTCTGGTAAAGATATTTTATGTATAAAAGAACACCCCTTGTCAAGCTTATTCTCTTTTTTGTTTTTGCCGGTCTTATTGACATCCTCTCATGCAACCCGGCGGCTTCAGCCGGAGCTGACATCATCAAAAAGCAACTAACTATCGGCGAATATTTTGACGGAGAGGAATTTACATACAATATAGGCTTCTGGTGGTTTAAAAAGGCCGCTGTGGGCAAGATAGGCATACACAGGCTAAGCGGAGGCAATTACAAAATAACGCTTCAGGCAGAGACAATGGGATTTATCGGATTTATTACAAAATACAGAAAAGATATATATACCACATATGCTGAAGAATGGGAAGAAGGCAGAAGGCTCCGGCCAACTAAGGTTGCAAAGGTTGTCACTATCGGAGACAAGGTAAGAGAGGGCTATACCATAGTGGATTACAATAAAAGGACATACCGATGGAAAAGTTGGGGCGGCGGGAAAGAGGACAAGGGGGCGGAAGAGCCCTTGCCGGTTAGCGGGTATTACGACGACCCTCTTACAGGTTTTTATAATTTCAGGTTTGGCGTATACGGCGTCGTTGCAGAAGGCAAGGAATTTCATGTGCCCACCTTTCCTGTTAAAGATGCGTCAACCATATATGTGAAGATTGCCACAAATAAGGAAAAGGCTGCAAGGGTAAACCCGAACCCCGCTGAAATAGATTATCTCGCGGATATAGTCATAGACAAGGAGCTTTTCGGCTCCCAGACAGGAAAGGTAGAGGTGAGATTTAACAAAGAACTTATACCTGTTCAAGCCACTGCAAAGGATTTGATTTTATTTGGCGATGTCAGGGGAACGCTTGTGGAAATGACATCAAGCATGGGGTTTGTAAGCCGAAAGGAAACAGACAACAGTCAGTAAGCAGGGAAGGGACTTTATTTTGAAACAAACAAACATAGGTGAAAATATCATAGAGTGTCTTGGCCAAGGGGTTGTCGGCATAGACGCGGGCATGGCTATTACTGTTTACAATCAGACCGCTGAGAGGATTTCGGGGGTCGGAAGGACATTGGCTATCGGGAGGTCTTTACAGGATGTGTTTCCAAAAGATGCATGGCTTGCGGATATGCTGGAGAAAACTCTAAAGCAGGGAAAACTTTTTATAGAGCACGAAAATATAATCAGCCAGCGGATGGGCGGGGGGATGGAAGCCATGGCGCCTGTTGGCGTGACCACATCAACTGTGCTTGATGCAAATGGGGAGATCATCGGGGCTGTCGCGCTTTTAAGAGACCTTTCAAGCATAAAATCCATTAAAGAGGAATCCATAAGAAAAGACAGGCTCGCCTTTCTTGGCACATTTGCCGCAGGGGTCGCCCATGAGGTTAAAAATCCGCTCGGAGGCATTCGCGGGGCGGCTCAGCTTTTGTCAAGAAAGGTTAAAGAAACAGGTTTGATTGAATATACGGATATTATTATAAGAGAGGTTGACAGGTTGAACAAGATACTGGAAGAGGTTTTAGACTTTGCAAACCCGCGCAAGATAAACCCAAAGCCTCTCAATATCCACGAGGTCCTGGATACGGTCAT
>JACRNK010000196.1 GCA_016234985.1 Deltaproteobacteria bacterium | reverse complement strand
TAGGTGAAATAAGAAAATATTTTCCTGTTGCCTATAGCCCATAGCCTATAGCCTGTTTTTTTCATCTATAACTCCCTGTATCACCGTAAAATTTTTGAATTCGCCCTTATACTCTTCCCAATCTATATTTACATTTTGGACCACCGCCTCAGGCGGGCCGTGATGACACCACGCAATCAGTTTTTTTACAGGCTCTTCGTCCCCTTCAAATAAAGCCTCTACTGTGCCGTCAGGCCTGTTTTTGACCCAGCCGCGCACACCGGTTCTATCAGCCTGCTCCTTTGTGTTTGCCCTGAAGAAAACGCCATGGACAATGCCTTCTATTATGAGATGAGCCCGAACATTCGCCATATATGTTCTGCCTAAAGCTATCACAACTTTTCAAATACGGCAAGCAGCTTTAAAGCCTTTTTGCGGCATAATCATTTTTGCCTTGCTCTGATATTTTCAAGATTTTTATAGGCATCCTCGTCGGCAGGCCGCAGTTTTATTGTTATTCCAAACTCTTCAACTGCATCAGCCAACCGGCCTTGCTTATAATAAACAAGCCCCATATTATAATGAAAATCCGCATTGCCGGCGGCTAACCGCAATGCAATCTTGTATTCCTGCGCCGCGTCATCAAGCCTATTCTGTCTGAGAAATACATTCCCGAGATTATTGTGGGCATCGGCATGATTAGGGTCTAATCGTATTGCGGTCAGATATTCCCTCATTGCTTCATTCAGTTGGCCTTTATCGTAATATTCGTTTCCAAGGTTGTAATATGCCATCGGAGCCAATGCGCGTCCCGGGTTAAGTTTCATGGCAGCTCTGAATTCTTCCAAACCTTCTTCTATGCGGCCCGCTTTATAATAGGCATTCCCAAGATTATTATGGGTTACTACAGAGTTTGGGCTTATCTTTAAGGCTATTTCTGATTCCTCTATGGCTTTGTCAAATCTGCCCTGTTCGGAATAGGCAGCGCCCAGATTATTATGCGGCCTGCTTTTTTCAGGAGATTTATTTACCGCATCCAGATATAAGGCATATTCATCCTTCCATGCATAATTTCTCTGTAATGCCCCTGTAGAATAGAGTCCTATCATTATCGTCAAGATTATGGAGGCGCCCCGATGCCTTCGGATACGGGGCGCTCCGCATTGAAACATCGGAGCGTTTTTTAACATGATTTGCATTATAACAAATATGGTTTTTATAAGAAATAGTTAAGGGGCAAATAAAACACTTGCAACTTTAAACAAGATTTGGTAGCAATAGCTTATGGATAAAAGGAAAGAGGCGCTGGTAAGGTCATTAAAAGACCCTGACGAGACCGTAAGAAAACTGGCGGCAGAGTCTTTGGAAAAAATTGAGACCAGAGACCGGATGGAGACCATTGAAAAATTTATAAACCAGGGCGAAAAGCTGGAAAAACTCCGCGCCGTCTATGCGCTTGGAAGGCTGAAAGGCCAGAAGGTGATTTTGCTGCTTCTTACAGCCATTAAAGACCCGGTTGAAGATGTGAGGGCTGCCGCAATAAGGGTGCTGGGAAAAATGGGAGACACAAGGGTTATCTCGCCATTGGTAGAGTGTCTTTCAGACAACAGTCCTATTATAAAAAGGGCTGCGGTGGAGGCGCTTGGAGGCTATAGGGACCCCAGATTGACGGATTCCATTATGCTGATGCTTAAAAATGAAGACAGCGGCGTTGTGGAAAGGGCGATAGAGGCGCTTGGGAAAATCGGCGATAAAAAGGCAGAGGACGCCCTGATATATTTTGCCGTAAAAGGCTCCGGCAACGTTAAGGCCAATGCCATAAAGGCGCTTGGGGAAATAGAGGTTTAGAAGTTTCAAATTTAAAACTCTGCCATAGATGCAATACCCTCATTAATATCCTTATCCGATTGACAAACTGAATTTCTCTGCTATTGCTTAAAAACAAATCAGACCCAATCCTCTGAATGTCTTTACACCGCTATCTGCAAATCAATCCTGTCATAATAGACATGAGGAATTTTCTTACCTATAGTCTCCTCAATCTCCACTATCCCAAGTTCTTTCAGATATTCTACATCCTGCAAGACATTCTTTAAATTTCTATGCAGTATTTTGGCAAGTTCATAAATAGAAGCAGGCTTTTTATCCTTGATGGTCTTTATAATCTCAAGTCTCTTTTCTGTCAAAGCCCTTCTCATCTCCTTGAGATTTGGAAAATAGACAGCGCTTTTCTTTTTAACCTGCTTACCCTTTGCTATCCGTTCAAATACCTCTCCAGCCTCTTTTAATGCCTGTTCAAGGGTTTTAATCTCTATATGTATCTTTTTAATCTTCATCCCAATCCCTCCCTCTTAATTTTCTTAAATCCTTTTTAAAATCATTCAGAAGTTTCCATATATCAATAAACCTGTAAGGCTCAATCTTATCTAAAAAATGCCTGTGGTATCCCTTGCCTTCTGCATTGTCATAACCGATTAGCCTTTCCTCGCCCTTGATATAGACTAATGAAAACTTAACACCATGCGGCTTATCTGTTGTTTTAGTTACCTGCCATATTTTGATTTCTACAATCTCCTCACCCTTAATCTCCTTTGTACGCAGAAAAAGGTTCGCCTTCATGGTTGGTATTATATGCCTACTAACCACATAGTGTCAAGAAAGAAAAAAAGCCTCAAGACCGGTAAAGACCTTGAGGCTTTCATATTGAAAATGGTTTTCAGCAGATATAGAGCAGATATAGGATATAGAGTATAGAGGGTCAGTTCTTGCTTTTGATATTTTTAAAAATCTCACTTGCTATAGGCTTATCATTCCTTATTCATATTCTCGCCCTGCTTTTAAATCTGCTTATAATCGCTCTGTCTTCTATTATCAAAACCAAGTGATTGACAAACTGAATTTCTCTGCTATTACTTACCAACAAATAAGGGAACAAAGGAGGCAAAAACAATGAATCCCGTTAGACTCTATGGTTTTATATGTCTATTCTAACAGGTTTATATAATATGTGCGCCGTTTGGATAACAAAATAAATTAAAAAGGAGGTCTAACGGGATGAAGGTTCTAATTGTTTATTATTCCATGTACGGCCACATCCACCGCATGGCAGAGGCTATTGCGGAGGGCGTAAGGGAGATAAAGGGCGCAAAGGCAGAAATGCGCCGCGTTCCTGAAACATTGCCGGAAGATATACTCAAAAAAATGGGGGCGCTTGAAGCCCAGAAAAAATTTGCCCATGTCCCTGTGTGCGCAACAGATGAACTGGCTGATGCCGACGCAATCATCTTTGGCACGCCAACCCGGTTCGGCAACATGTGCGGGCAGATGCGCCAATTTCTTGACGCCACCGGCCAGCTTTGGCTCAAAGGCGCGCTTGTAGGCAAGGCAGGCAGCGTATTTACAAGCTCTGCCACTCAGCACGGCGGCCAGGAGTCTACCATCCTCAGTTTCCACACCACGCTCCTACATCAAGGGATGGTCATCGTTGGGTTGCCGTATGCCTTCCAGGGACAGATGCGCATAGATGAAATCACCGGAGGCTCGCCTTACGGCGCATCTACGATTGCAGGCGGCCAGGGGGAACGTATGCCGAGCGAGAATGAACTGGCCGCAGCGCGGTTCCAAGGTAAGCATGTTGCGGCAATAGCCTCAAAACTTGCAAAATAGCTTAATCCGAATTGCAATCCTAATCAAACCTATCCCAGCATAGGATGGGATCCCCCACATTTACATTTCTCCGACTGACTTTGGTTCTCTGCTGTCCCCCGCTGGCGGGGGATTAAGGGGGTGGGCGGTGTCAGCTCAATTTTTCCTCCCCCTGCCCCCTCCAGAGGGGGACAAAAAAGGATACCTCTTTCCCGCTATTCACCTTTTTTCTCTTGACAATTAGATAGGAGATATTTTATGGTGTGCAACACTATTTTGTTGTCCCCGGAGGTGATTGATAATGCCCTTATCTTATCTTCCTGTCCTCATAATTGTCGGTTTTGTCACCTTTCTTG
>JACRNK010000219.1 GCA_016234985.1 Deltaproteobacteria bacterium | reverse complement strand
TGGTCTTCTCATCCTCCTCAAGCCTCTTCACTATGACGCGGTCATGAAGCGGTTTAATCTTCATAAACTCCTTTTCCTCCTTTAAGTTTGTTGTTATTCTGCCGAAATATAAATCAGATGCCGCTCCTGGATGCCAAGAGTGTTAGTAATATATGTCCCGCTTTCTGGAATGTCAAGATATTTTTAGCACTCTGTCAAAAAGAGTGCTAAAGGCAGCTAATAATAATGATAGCAGAAACCCGGCAAAAGTGAACTGTCTGAGGTTTCTCTAATAATAATAAGGAGTTATAATTTTCCACTTGCCGGAGTTCATATATCTGAGTATAATTACTGTAACAATTGTAACTCAGGCAGGGTAGAGAAAAAAGAGAGAGACGCCAATGCTTACAGATATGAAACCTATCGAATATTTCAAGGAGATGGTCGCAACGGCCGTAAGACACCAGAGGATACGGACGTGCGAGACCACGGAGTTTTACCTCTCAAGTCTACTGACTGACTTCACATCATCGGAAAAACTCGGGGCCGAGCCCCTATGCATCACTTACCTCAAGGCCCTTGAATCTGACAGAAGCATGCAGGGCAGGCTCTTGAAAGACTTAGGGGACATCTTTCACTTCCGGCTTTTTCTCCGACAGCCTGAAGAGAAAGATAGTTGACATGGATTACTATATCTCAATGGGCGCCTCGGCCTACGCCAGCCTCGCCGCAATGCACAAGGACGAAAGAGGCGCCGCGCTCATGGCCGGGCTCTTCGCGGAGCTCTCGGACAAGTTCAAGGTCTTCGTTGACGTGCTGGCCGAGGTGAGCGAGATAACGTCACTCACGTCTTCAAAGGACGTGCTGAGGGTCTATGAGCGGTGGCTCCGCACAAAAAGCAAGCGCGCCGAAAGAACGCTCCGCGCCCTCGGCATCGAGCCGCTTGAGGTGAGCACGAAAACGCTGCAGTGAGTGGCATACCAAGGGCAAAAATATTGACAAAAACCCGACTAAAGGTAAGCTCTGATACAAAACCGGAGCAGGCTTCTTTAACGCCAAATACAACCATGTTTTCTGTCTTGACGAAGGGGATAGCTTTAGATAATATTGAGCGGTCAATCCGTATTTCTGTTAAAATAGAACATATGGAGCGCAATGGGAAAGTATGACAAGCTTCTCCTAAAGGTTCTAAGCGGCAATTCCGATGCAAATGTTCACTTTGAGGACTTATGCGGCCTGTTGAAGCATTTGGGTTTTGAGATGCGGGTTCGAGGCAGCCACCATATGTTCAGAAAAGAAAGGATAACAGAGAAGATTAATCTTCAGCATGACGGCGGCATGGCAAAACGGTATCAAGTAAAGCAGGTAAGAAACACTATCGTAAAATATAGACTCGGGGGCGCGTCTTGATACATAAATACGAAATCATTATTTACTGGAGCAACGAAGATGAAGCTTTTGTAGCCGAGGCGCCTGAACTTCCGGGATGTGCGGCGCACGGGAAAACCCAGAACCCAGAAAGACGCCTTGAAAAACGCCAATGAAGCGATTCAATTATGGATTGATACGGCTAAAGAGTTCGGCGACCCGGTGCCGGAGCCAAAGGGAGAACGGCTGATATTCGCATAGAAATCGAAACAAGGACGTGCTGAGAAACCTTCGGGCGGGTCACACCCGCCATCTCAACGTCATTCGCCAAACTCCGCCTCAATTTCCTCCTCGTCTGTTGCCCAATCGTGTGGATAAATCCCTTCCTTCACATACCGGTGAAAACTGAAATACGGCCAATCCGCCACACACGCAATCAACATTGGCGCGGCGATAGTTGGGCATGTTATCCCGGTTTATCTAGTATGGCGGCGGGTGTGACCCGCCCTTGTCTCTACTTATTCATCAAAAAAGAGGGTCTTTCGCCAAATCTGATTTTTTGACTTTCTTGTTAAGAAAACATCTATCTGTTACCGATTCCACGAGTTCATAAAACCAGTCTGCTGATGTTGGCGAAACATAAACCTCATCAATTAAAACATCTAAGTCAACCGGGACATAGACCACTTCATCGTATGATTTGACAATAACTTTTAACAACCACCCGCACCTCGAAATCGCCATGCTTCAACGGCGCGGCAGGGGCCGCCCTAATCCCACAATCAAAGATGCCTTCGCGCCGCGCAGGTGAAGTTGAAAAAATATCTTCTCAGCGCCGCCTCGGTAAAGCCGTATTCGTTTTCTCCGAAGAAGTAATCAAC
>JACRNK010000218.1 GCA_016234985.1 Deltaproteobacteria bacterium | reverse complement strand
TATAATAAAGAAAATTTTAGAGATTCACCAAGAAATTTAAGACCAAAAAATGGGAAGTTATACTTGGCGCGCCCAGAGAGATTCGAACTCCCGACCCCTTGGTTCGTAGCCAAGTGCTCTATCCATCTGAGCTATGGGCGCAGGCTGTTTCTATAATTTTTATGCGTAAGCTCACTCTTTTTTATGCGTAAGCTCACTCTTTTTTAACATCTTTAAGGCAGGAGAGTCAATCCCAAAAAAGATAAAAATGTGTTACCCGCATCATCTTGCCTATTTTTCCCTTTATTTTTCTTTTTCCATAAGATACTATTTTATGATTAAATGGCATTTGCTTTTGAACTCATAAAAAAAGATTTGCGCAGTCAAGCCAGACTTGGCAAAATCACAACCTCACATGGCCCGGTTAATACGCCTGTGTTTATGCCGGTTGGGACGCAGGCTACGGTAAAGGCCATGACGCCGGAGGAGCTTAAAGAGATAGGCGCAGAGATAATCTTGAGCAACACATATCACCTCTATTTAAGACCAGGGCATGAGTTGATAAAAAACATAGGCGGCCTTCACAAATTCATGCACTGGGACAGGCCCATACTCACGGACAGCGGCGGGTATCAGGTATTCAGCCATAATGAATTGCGCAAAATAAAGGAAGAGGGCGTTTACTTTCAGTCTCACCTGGACGGTTCAAAACACTTTTTAAGCCCTGAAAAGACCATTGAAATTCAGGAGGCGCTCGGCGCCGACATTGTCATGTGTTTTGATGAATGCACACCCTACCCTGCCACACGCGATTATACGGCAGATTCTATGGAACGAACACATAGATGGGCAAAAAGATGCAAGGAAAAATTTATCCACGATTCACAGTTCACAGCTCACAGTTCGCTTTTTGGCATAGTTCAGGGCGGGATGTTTCAGGATTTAAGAAAACAGAGCGCAGAAGAGATAACCGGCATAGGCTTTGACGGCTATGCCATAGGCGGATTGAGCGTAGGCGAAGATAAGGCTCTAATGTATGAAATGACGGATGCGGTCATTCCTTATCTGCCTGAGAATAAACCGAGGTATCTTATGGGCGTCGGCACACCGGAGGATTTAGTGGAATGTGTGGCAAGAGGGGTTGATATGTTTGACTGCGTTATGCCGACAAGAAATGCCAGAAACGGAACTCTCTTTACAAAACATGGGAAATTAGGTATAAGAGGTGCTTTGTTTGCAAATGACAAAAAGCCTGTTGAGGACGGCTGCGGCTGCTATACATGCAAAAATTATTCAAGGGCATATTTAAGGCATCTTTTTGCGGCAAACGAAATACTCGCGGCCCGGCTCGGCACATATCATAATCTCTATTATTACATAAACCTTATGCAAGATATGAGAAGGGCGATAGAAGAGGATGGGTTTGAAGAGTTTAGGAAAGAGTTTTATGGGATGAGAGGTCAGGAGTCAGAATAAATCAACTATATTTCAAAAGGAGGTATCACAGTGTTAAATTTTTTCACAGCAGTTGCATTTGCAGCAGATGAGGCGCCGGCAGCAGGGGGGATGGGGCAGCTTATGAGCTTTGCCCCATTGGTTATACTATTTGTAATCTTTTATTTTCTCCTCATCCGGCCGCAGCAAAAAAAGGCAAAGGAACATAGGCAGATGATTACACAGCTTGAAAAGGGCGATATGGTCATCACATCAGGCGGCATACACGGAACCATTACCGGGGTGGCGGAAGATACGATTACCGTGGAGATTGCGGATAATGTCAGGGTCAAGGTGGCAAAAGAACATATAGTGTCGAAGAAAAAGAAATAAAAAAAGACAGGCGATGGGCGATGGGCTATGGGAAACAATTTATATTTTTTCACCTATAGCCTATTGCCAATTGCCTATTGCCTGTTTTTATGGAGGTTTTTACATGTCAAAAAGTATAATGTGGCGGTTTATTGCAATCGGCTTTTTCTTTTTGCTGGCGGTCGTGCTTTTTCTGCCTTCAACGCCATTTTCCAAATCGCTGCCTTCATGGTATAAGGACAGGTTTCCAAAGATAGCCCTCGGACTTGACCTGCAGGGCGGCATGCATCTCGTGCTTCAGGTTGACACTGAAAAGGGCATTGAAAACCACTTGCAA
This sequence comes from Deltaproteobacteria bacterium, assembly GCA_016234985.1. Lineage (GTDB taxonomy): Bacteria > Desulfobacterota > GWC2-55-46 > UBA9637 > UBA9637 > JACRNJ01. Next base: position 416 of record JACRNK010000218.1, on the reverse strand, counting down.
AGAATGAGCAAGGGCATGGATGTCCTGTTCAAAGAAAAGAAGGCTGCCTTCTCGGAGATAAAGGCGCACAGCCATGAGGTTTTAATATCATATGCCGATGCAGCGGCCAAGGCATCGGTAGAAAAGGCTGTGGGAGATAATTATCCGATCTTTAAAAAGGTATCTGAAAATCCCCCCTCACCCCCCTTTGATAAAGGGGGGACAGGGGGGGTTATAGCATATGCGCTTACAGACAGCGAAACAAAGAGGATAAAAGAATGGTCAACATCCCAGGCCATTGAAACCATAAGAAACAGGATAGATAAATTCGGCGTGACAGAGCCTCTGATTCACGCGCAGGGTAAAGATGAGATTGTAGTTCAGCTCCCCGGGTTAAAAGACCCTGACCGCGCCATAGCCTTGATAGGTAAAACCGC
>JACRNK010000217.1 GCA_016234985.1 Deltaproteobacteria bacterium | reverse complement strand
TCCCCTCGCTCCGCTTCGGGAGAACAAGGAGTTCAAGACCGATACGCCCCTACGGGGCTACGGCTTAACTCCGCATTAGGGCGCAAATAAAATGTACGAGAAAGCAAAGAAAAACTAAATGCTTGACATTAATTAACAACTGTGTACACTATTGAGTGACAATAGTGGAGGTAAATATCATGAAATTTTTGAGTGTTCGCGACTTGAGAGGCAAATCTGCGCAAGTATGGAAAGAGTTGCCGGAGACAAGAGAAATGATCATCACAAGCAACGGACGGCCTGTGGCCATTCTTGCGGCAATAACCGAATCAAACCTCGAAGAATCTCTGTCGGCATTTCGTCAGGCTCGCGCTGTTGAAGCGGCAGCCTCTATTCAGCGCAGGTCTGTTGAGCAAGGAACCGACAAGATTTCGATGGATGAAATTAACGTTGAAATAAAAGCTGTCCGAAAAAAGCATGCAAGATGAATATTGTTCTTGACACGAATATCCTCGTTTCGGGTCTTTTGTCCCCATTCGGAACTTGCGGCGAGATCGTCCGCATGGTTTCATCCGGCGAGTTGAGACTATCTTTTGATGCCCGTATCTTCACGGAGTATGAAGAAGTTCTAAAACGGCCAAAATTCAAGTTTGAAGAGGACAAGGTTGCCGCCTTCCTTGATCAGATTGAGCATTGCGGCCGCACGGTGGCTTCCTCACCTCTGTCCTACTCTTTGCCGGATACTGATGACGGACCGTTTCTGGAGGTTGCGGTTGCAGGTAAGGTCGCTTGTTTGGTTACAGGAAACAGTGTCCATTTCCCAGCCAAATTTTGTAAGGGCGTAAAAGTTTTTTCTCCAAGCGAGTTCTTGAGTTTTTATAAGAAGCAGCGCCAATAGGGTGCGGCTTTTTACCTCTTTATCTTCACCTGATACCCTATCGCCCTTCTTATAAGCCTGGCCACATACGACTCCATCTCTGCCTCAGCCTGCCATGATTTTGGAGTGTCTATCGGAACTATCACAGGGATGCCGGTCTTTCTAATCCTTTTCAAAATCCCTTCATCAAGCTTTGCCAAAAACTTTTCCTCAATAACCAGAAGGCCGTATTCTCCGGTTTTTATAATATCGTTTAAAACAGTCGTAATATCCCCGCCCTCTTCAACCTCTTTGACCTCAACGCCCGCAAGCTTAAATCCAAGAGAGGTATCCGGATATGTGATTACAAGGAGTTTGGACATATTCTAAACAATAACAAACCTCTTTATCTCAATTGACGGCATATCAAAAATCTTTGCCCTGGCAATGATTCTCAGGTTTTTTATCTCCCGTATCTTCTTATAAATAAAGCAGACGGCAAGGGCAATGCTCAGCGGCTCTATGACAGCAAGCCTGCACATCTCCTTTCTCGTCAATTCCTCAAGCTGTTCTTCCAGAAAAAATGCCTCGTCATGGTCTGCTGCGCCAATTGCCTTTTTCCAATGGCTGTCTTTAATTGAATCTGCAAGTCCCTGCAGGACTGTTTTTTTATCCTTGCTTGCTGAAAGCTGTAAAAACACGTCCTTATTAATCCTTTTGCCGCCTTCAAGGAAATAACCGGCGGCTCCGGCAGGGGATAGCCCTTCACCGGCCAGCTTTAAAAGCGTTGATATGTTTATGCTGTCTATCCTTTGTCTTATAAATTGTTCAATTATTTTTTTGTTCAGCTCATTCCCCTCTGCTGCAGAAAGACAATACTTGTGGACAAAACGGTCCAATGCAAGCTCAATGGTTATAAGGTCTCTTTCTCTCAGATATTGCTCTATTGCCTCTTTGAACGGTGTTGCATACGGGCTTCCCCATGTATGAAGGAGCTTTGCCATCTCCTGTATATCCTTTTGCCGGTTTAATTCCTTCAATGCAGATTCGTCCATCTTGCCTGCCGGGATAAGAACAGATATGCTGTCGTCAGGCGAAATCCCGTTTGCCCGGGCCCTTGCTATAGCCTTTAAGTCGTAGGCCTCCCATATGGAAAACACGGCGCGCAACAGAATCCTCGCATCCTCAGGAGAATAATCCCACAACTGCTTAAATGCCCTTGCAAGGTTTCCTCTGAATGCGCCCTCCACAATATCTGTTTCATTTCCCCGATTAGAGCTCTCGGGGACAAGTTTATATCTTGCTGAGGCAGCCTCTATATCCCTTGCATAGACGGTATCTTTTAAGCAATATAAAAGGCCCTGAATACCTTCTGCGCCAATTAGTTTATCATAGGCCGCTTGAGTTAAGAATTCGCCCTTCCATGCCTTTATACTGGCGTTTAGATAGCTTAAGTCCAAGTCGCTTCACTCCATTGAAAATTGGAAATTGGAAATTTTAAAATTTACATTTTGCAATTTTCATTCTTCACCAAATAATATCCTATCAATCATTGAAACAAGCTCAGGCCTTTTCTTTTCCAGT
>JACRNK010000137.1 GCA_016234985.1 Deltaproteobacteria bacterium | reverse complement strand
GATACGGCGCCGTCTATTTCACTGATAACAGCGCATTCCTTTGGCTTCCTTGTCTCAAAGAGTTCCGCAACCCGCGGCAGTCCGCCTGTGATATCCTTTGTTTTTGTAGTTTCACGCGGAATCTTAACAATGATATCTCCTGCTTTAACAACATCTCCTTCGTTGGCTGTGATGATAGCTCCAACAGGAAGCTGGTATCTGGCCTCTATGGCAGTGCCGGATATTTTTAGAGTCCTTCCAGCTTCATCTTTTATAGAAATTCTTGGCCTTAAATCGCCTTCCTTGTAAGCCACTATAACCTTGCTTGAAAGACCTGTAACTTCGTCCACCTGCTCCCTCATGGTCTTTCCCTCTTCAATATCTCCAAACTTTATTATACCACCGGCCTCTGTAAGAATCGGATTGGTATAAGGATCCCATTCTGCCAACACGTCGCCCTGCTTAACCTTCTGCCCGTCCTTCACTTTGAGTTTTGCTCCATATATAATGGAGTTTACCTCTCTGTCTCTTCCTTGTTCGTCGCGGACAGCGATCTCGCCGTTCCTGCTCATCACTGTAATTTCATCTTTTGAATTTACCGCTGTATGCAGATTTGCAAATTTAATATGCCCGTCGTGCCTTGCCTCCAATACAGTCTGTTCCGCCCTTCGGCTGGCAGTACCGCCTATATGGAATGTCCTCATTGTAAGCTGGGTGCCCGGTTCGCCGATGGACTGGGCCGCAATAACGCCGACCGCCTCTCCCATATCAACCATTTTGCCCCTGGCAAGATCCCTGCCGTAACACTTTGCGCATATGCCCCTTTTGCTCCTGCAGGTAAGAACGCTCCGTATTTTAACCTTCTCTATGCCTGCCTCTTCTATCTTGGCCACATTGTCTTCATTGATTGCGTCGTTCTCTTTCACAATAACATTCCCGCTAAAAGGGTCAGTGACATCTTCCATGACAACCCTGCCCAAAAGCCTCTCTCCTATGGGCTCAATAATCTCTCCACCCTCAACAAGCGAAGACATATATATGCCGTCCAATGTGCCGCAGTCATCTTCAGATATTATGGCATCCTGCGCAACATCCACTAACCTTCTTGTAAGATAGCCTGAATTGGCGGTTTTTAAGGCTGTGTCTGCAAGGCCCTTTCTTGCGCCGTGAGTAGAGATAAAGTATTGCAGCACGGTAAGACCTTCTCTGAAATTAGCAGTTATAGGCGTTTCTATGATTTCGCCTGACGGCTTTGCCATAAGGCCCCTCATGCCTGCAAGCTGCCTTATCTGTTGCGCGGAGCCCCTTGCCCCGGAATCAGCCATTATAAATATAGGGTTGAAACTGGGGACGCTTCTTTCTTTGCCATGCTCATCTTTTACAGTCTCAGTGCCAAGCTCTTTGAGCATCTCTGCCGCAATCTCCTCAGTTGTCTGCGCCCAGATATCAATAACCTTGTTATATCTTTCGCCGTCAGTTATCAAACCCTCATTATACTGCTTCTGTATCTCCTGAACCTCGCTGTATGCCTTATCCAGGAGTTTGCCTTTCTTGACCGGTATCTTCATGTCATCTATGCAAATAGATATGCCTGCCTTTGTAGCATAGGTATAGCCAAGATTCTTCAGCCTATCGGAAAGGATTACTGTCTTCTTGTCTCCCGCGCGGCGGTAACAGATATCAACAAGGTTTGCAAGCTGCTTTTTATCCATTACCCTGTTTACAAATTCGAATGGAATCTCTTCAGGCAATATCTCGCTTAGAATAATCCTCCCTACTGTGGTATCCGCCAATTTCCCATCCATCTTAACCTTTATCTTTGCCTGGAGATGAATCTCTCCTGCATCATACGCAATCCTGACCTCTTCAGGCGATGAAAGGACACTGCCGGTTCCCTTAACGCCGCTTCTTTCCCTTGTCATATAGTAGATTCCGAGAACGATATCCTGCGTAGGCACAATCACCGGCTTGCCATTTGCCGGAGAGAGGATATTATTTGTTGACATCATCAATATCCTTGCCTCAGTTTGGGCATCTACGGAAAGAGGGACATGCACAGCCATCTGGTCTCCGTCAAAATCTGCGTTAAAGGCAGTGCAGACAAGGGGGTGAAGCTGAATGGCCTTGCCCTCTATGAGGATTGGTTCAAACGCCTGGATACCCAAACGGTGCAATGTAGGCGCCCTGTTCAGAAGCACCGGGTGCTCCCTTATGACTTCATCAAGGACATCCCACACCTCGGATTTTTCCCGTTCAACCATCTTTTTTGCAGCCTTTATGGTAGTGGCGTAACCACGTTCCTCAAGTTTCTGGTATATAAACGGTTTGAAAAGCTCAAGCGCCATCTTCTTTGGCAGACCGCATTGATGCAATTTTAAATCAGGGCCGATTACAATAACTGAACGGCCGGAATAGTCTACCCTCTTCCCGAGAAGGTTCTGTCTGAACCTGCCGCCCTTGCCTTTTATCATATCGCTGAGTGACTTTAATGGGCG
>JACRNK010000230.1 GCA_016234985.1 Deltaproteobacteria bacterium | reverse complement strand
GGTGAATTCAGCGCCTATCAGGAAGATGGAGTTGCCGGCCTTTACATTTTCCTGAAGCCTGTGTTCTTCATACTCGGTAAGCACGGCGAGAATGCCTTTGTCAATATCAATACTTGTCCCCGAAGGTCTTAATCGGGGATCCGATGAAAGTTCTGATACGGCAGAAAGGGAAGAACCTGTGAGTCGTTCAAATTTTGCAATTATAGCGGCAACCCTATCCATTCCAAACTCCTCGCCTTTGCCCTTGGCCACCGCCATTTCACTTATCAAATCTACTGCCCCAAACAGGGCATTCATAATCTCATGGTTGATGGAAAGCCTTCCCATGCGCATGGAATCAAACATATCTTCCATCTTATGGGTAATCGTTGCCATCTCTGCAAAACCAAACATGCCGGATATGCCCTTGAGCGTATGAGCGGAACGGAAGATGCTGTTAAGGATATCAGGCTCTACGCGTCCGGCATCAATCCCTTGTCCGAGCTTTACGAGGTTGCTCGTCAGTTCAGCGATAATATCTTCTACCTCTGCCAAAAACTCATTAATATCCATTTTATGTTCGGTCATAGTTTTTCCTTCAAGGGTCGCCTCTACATCAGATATTTTTTCACTAATTTTTGAAGCTCCTCAGGGTTAAACGGTTTTACCAGATATTCATTAGCCCCCAGGGAAAGCCCTTTCTCCCTATCCCGCTCACTCCCCTCCGTGGTAATAATAATAAGAGGGATATGCTTGTAGCCCTGATTTTTCTTTACAAAACTTACTAATTCCAGGCCGTTTATATCAGGCATGTTTATATCCGTAATGATCAGGTTAAAGGAGTGATGTGGAAGGAGTTTTAGCGCCTCAAAACCGCTCTTTGACTCAAATATTTCCATACCGTCTATAACCTCTATAGCGGATGTTATCATGGCGCGGGTAGTGGGTGAATCCTCTACAATGAGTATCTTTGATGACAAATTAAAACCTCCAAATTCAATAAATGCCTTTGATATGGGCTATGGGTTTTTCCTATTGCCTATCGCCTATTGCCTGTCTTTTATTCCTTTCCCTGCATAGATAGCCTTCTTTCCAGCAATGCCCTTTCCATGGCAATGCCGGCCTGGGCAAGAAATATTTCCAGGCTTTCCGTATCGCCTATGGTTTTTTCCTCAGGCAGGTTGTCTCCATATAATAAGGCTGCGACCCTGCCGCTCACCAAAAGAGGGGCAAGGAATGCCTCGGAAGGCCAATCCCCTCCAAGCTCCTTAATAAGATATTCGTGTACGCGATTTTTTTCAAGGTTTTTTTTTATTGTCATTTTTTTAAAAACAGCCTCTTTAAATATTGATTCATCCTGCGGCGAAATCTTTACCCCCTTTATGCGGCGGTTCGGATCTCCCTGTTTAAGAACCACCCCAAACTGCCCCAGCCCTTCTATACTATCCCTCTTTACAATAAAGAGCACCGCCCGGTTCATAATCTCGCTTGCAAATCGCAGTATCATCAGGGTTATCTCGCTGGAGGAATGGGGATTTTGCAATTCAAATATCATAGATCTGAGGAGGCTAAGTCCCGGACTTGCCGTAACAGGCTCAATATGCGCCTCTTCCACAATGCCTGCCTCTGCCCAGATACTTTTTGGGCTGAAACTTTCTTCAACAGGACGCGGCGCAATCTCTTCCTTTTTAACGTGCGCAGTTTCTATCTTTTGAGCAGGCTCTATTGCCGGCTGTGGCTTTACTGCCGGTTGGACAACTTCAGGAGGAGGAGGTGTTTCCATCTTGGGCGAAGGCGGCGGTGGAGGCGCAACAGGCTTTTTGGCCCTGGCTTCATCTAAGAGGCGGGAGCCCTCCATTGCCAGAAACTGCGGATTGAGGCCTGCCTCCACGGTAAATATGGAACCGGAAGGCACGGCTTTAACCTCTTCATTCGGATCTTTGAGCTCAAAGTCAAAATTTCCTTCTTCTATGAAAAGGCTGAAAACGGTGTCCTGCACATTATTGCTGACCAGCTTCTTTGAAGAATCAAGGGAATACGCCGCAATTACCAAACCATCTTTGAAATATATCTTCCCTTCCACAACCTTGCCCCGGATAGCAAGCACCCCTGACCTTCTGCTCAGAAAAATAATTTGAAAGATATCGCCGAGTCCAAGATCTTCTAAGTTTCCTACCAAGCTCATCTAAAATTCTCCAAGTATGGATATTACTTTGCAAAAGGAAGATATATTTCAATAGAAATATCTAAATAGAAAATTTAAAATTAAAACGAAATAATTTTACTTTTTCATTGCTTGTTTAGATATTTCTATTTAGTTTTTCCCTTCATGCTTCGTGGTTTAAAAAGGCATTTTCGGGGCAAACCGTTCATATTTATACGCAACTTCAATATTTTGTAACATAGAGGTATGGTTATGTAAAGGCTTTTTTGCTTGCATTAAGGCTCTATCGGGTATTAGCCAGCATGGCATATTTGCCGTCGGTATTCAGAAGAGTTAAATTAAATTTTTCTTCCAGTTCTTGTATATTTTCCTTCCTGGTTATCACTATAAGGCTCTTAGAATTTTTCATGGCTGCAAGTTCCCTAAGGCCCCCTTCGCCGTCAAGTTTAAAAATCTTTCTCCTGCTGTAAAATACTATGCTGGGTTGATTTATATTATAAGTTGCAAGCGCGCCGTCCTCCGGCAGGTTTTTTCCGGCATACGTGGAATATTGATAAAGGGTTTTCTGAAGATAAAGATTGACAGGCGGGCCGCCGTATGTCCTCACAAATATAAGCAGGGCAATGATTGCAGCAGCCATCCCTCCGATAGAAACAAGCCTGTCCCCGCAGATATTAAGCGGGGAACGGTATTTCCCGCCCATAATCATGGCAAAACCGAACAGGGCTATTGCCAGAAAAGATATGCCGGTTCCCCAGAAGAAAACTGGCGGGAAGGCTATTTCAAGTTTTGCCTGCGTTAAAGCAAATAAGGATGCTATTGCCAGCGCAAGAGAAACGACCATAAGAAAAATGCCGGAGATACGCAGCCATATCTTCTTCAGCCCGTTTTCCAAAAAATCATTTATTGCAAGACCGGTTATAATTGCCATTGCAGGAAAAAGAGGCATGATGTAATTGGGAAGTTTTGTTCTGGAAATGGAGAAAAATATAAATATCGCAAGAAACCATATTGCGCCAAAAAGATATATCCCCTGCTTACTGCCCCCGATAGAATCATTCGAGGGCAGGCTTGCAGGGGCAGGCCCCTTTTCTTTAAAACCCCGGTAAATTGCATTTGGCAGAAAGGCCACCCACGGGAAAAAGCCTGCCAGTATGACCGGTATATAAAAATATATCTGCCCGCTGTGGCTTGAAATAACCTCTGTATATCTCTGAAAGTGATGTTTTATTATAAATGCGTTAAAGAACTCCCATCCGTTTATGTAGAATTGCGCTATATACCAGGGAAAGGCAATGGCTGAAAATATAACAAGGAATCTTGGAGCCAGCAATAGCTTTAGTTTGCTTAATTCCCTTGATGCCGCAATATATATAAAAATAATCACTGCCGGAAAGAGTATGCCTATCACGCCTTTTGTCAAGGCTGCAAGGGCGGCAAAGACCCATAATAAGAGATACCAGTAATTCCGGTTTTTACATTCCGCATCCTCAATATAGCCCAGATAAAAACTGTAAAGAGCCGCTGTTATAAAAAAGGCCAACGTCATGTCTGTAACCGCTGAATGGCTGTAGACAAAAAACTCCAGATTTAACAGAAGGCATAAGCCTGCCAGAATCGCCGGCCTTTGGCCATATAACTTTTTGACAAAAAAGAAGGTCGCTGTTGCAAGGGCTGTCCCAAACATGGCAGAGGTAAATCTTGCGGAAAATTCTGTTATTCCAAACAGCTTAAACGCAAGAGACATTAGCCAGTAAAAAAGAATCGGCTTATCATACCGCGGCTC
>JACRNK010000201.1 GCA_016234985.1 Deltaproteobacteria bacterium | reverse complement strand
ATGGTATCCGACTGTAGAGAGTTTCGTAAAAGAAGGAAATTTGGTAGTGCGCTGCGAGGTTCCAGGAATGGACCCAAAGGATATTGATATCTCTATAGTTGGCAATACACTCACTATCAAAGGAGAGAGAAAGGCTTCCAAAGAAGCAAAAAGGGAAGATTATCTCCTTAGCGAAGTGCACTACGGCTCCTTTGAGAGGACATTAACACTCCCGGAAGGCGTGAGGGCGGATAACATCCGCGCTAACTATAAGAACGGCATCCTTGAGGTCACAATGCCTGCTGAAAAGGCAGCGCTTCCAAGGAAGGTAACTGTGGAGGTGGAGGGTGCCCGAGAAGAGCTGAAAAAGGCAGTATAAGAAAGGAAACTCAGAATTATAAAAAGCTTCCATTCCATCAAAGGTAACCTGGTTAGAAAGAATAGTTGAAAACACAATCCCGGATCTAGCAGTTAAAAGTCCGGGATTTTTTATTTAAAAAATAACCACTAAAAAATGTAATTGCTTTTTTGGGTCAACCCTCTTGTAGGACAGGAAGCTTTATGCTTACAATAGTTCCCATGCCTTGCGGGCTTTCAACAGTAATGTCGCCTCTGTGATCCTGTATTATCTTGTATGCAATGGTTAACCCCAAACCTGCCCCTGTCATCCTGGATGTATAGAATGGATTAAAGATATCTTTTAAAGCCTCCGCCTTTATGCCGCTGCCTGTATCTTTAATTGTCAACTCTATATAGCCGCCTCCGGACGGCATAGTTGTAATTTCTATTTCACCTTTTTTGTCAACAGCGTCTATCGAGTTTTGCAGTATATTCAAGATAGCCTTTTTAAGAGTAGCCTTGTCTATCATCATTAATGGGGTATCTTGCATAAGTGAAAGTTTTATGTCTATATTCTTTGCCTCAGCCACACACTTTATCTCTCCCACGCTCTCTGTTACCACATCGTTTATATTCCCCTTTTTCAGCTCAGAGCGCTGGGCCTTTTTATATTCATCCACCCTTTTCACCATATTCTCTAATCTTTCCACTTCATGTATAATGAAATTTATATGCCTCTGCAATTGCTCATCATCTATCTTTTCTTTTACCCGTCTTGCCAATCCCCCTATAGTCATAAGCGGGTTCCTGATCTCATGGGCTATCCCATCAACCAAATGGCCGAGGGCGGCAAGTTTCTCCATTTCTACCAGCTTCATCTGAAGCTCTTTCATGTGCAGGAGAGACCTGACCCTGGCAGAAACCTCCACAAGGCTGCATGGCTTGCATAGATATTCTTCTGCTCCGATATCCAGCCCTAAAACCTTGTCCTCTATCTCTCCTTTTGCTGTAAGCATAATAACAGGGATATACCTTGTTTTTTCGCTTGTCTTGAGCCTTCTCACAGCCTCATATCCATCAATCTTCGGCATCATTACATCCATAAGTATAAGGTCGGGGTTGAAGCTTTCAACCTTTTTAAGCGCCTCAAGGCCGTCATAGGCTTCATCTGTTTCATAACCATCGGATTGAAGCTTTGAAGTCAAAAGCACTACATTCCTTTCATCATCATCAACAACCAATATCCTTATCTTCCTCACCGCTCCTTAATCCTTTCTTTGTTCAAAAATTTCTCCTTTTCCAAAGAATATGCCGCTGCGCCCTCTTTATCACCCAATCTTGTATATATCTCTATTATTTTATCAAGGTTTTTCAACGCCCCGGAAAAAAATAAAATACCATCCCCTCTGCTGCTGTCAATTTCATATGCCCTGATAAAAAAATCCAGCGCCTTTTTCGCATCATTTATTTTCAGGCTCAGCGCACCCAGATTAGAGAGGTCAATGGAAATCTTTGCACCAGCGCCAATCTTTTTATCTATTGAAAGCGCATTTTCATACAACTCTCCTGCCTTTTTATAATCCCCCTTTTCAGACCAGATATCTCCCAGCCCCCTGAATGCATCAGCGGTATCTGCCGCCCTTGCATACCCTTTGGAAAGCGCAAGGGCTTCATTAAACATCTTCTCAGCCTCTTCCGGCCTGCTGCTTTCTTTGTATGCCAGTCCCATTATATTAAGCCTGTTGCCGAGCGTATGATAACCTTGCTTACGGTCTATGGCCGCAGCCTTTTCTGATATATTTATAGCATCGTTATT
>JACRNK010000136.1 GCA_016234985.1 Deltaproteobacteria bacterium | reverse complement strand
AGGCAGTTTTGAAAAGGCAGTAGAATATCTGGAGGCCGCCAAACTTGTCCCCGAAGGTCTTAATCGGGGAAAAGACGATTCTCTCCTCTCTGACTATGTTCTGTATTATCTTGGAGAGACATATCTGGCTATTAATAAAGTTGATGAGGCCTTAAACGCATTCACCGCCTGCATAAATCATAATGCTAAAAGCCCGCTGGCGCCTTCTGCTATGGAAAAAACCGGCGATATCTACCTTATAAAGGGAGGCGCAACAAACGCAATAAATGCCTATAAGAGAATTCTCACCGGATATTCAGACAACCTTCAAACCCCGCGCATCCTTTATAAGCTTGCCTCACTGCTGCTGCTCAACAATAAATATGACGAAGCCCTTCCTTTCATTAAAAGACTGCTTACCGAATTCCCGCAAGCAGAATATAATGACAATTCCTTTGTTTCCCAGGTTATGCCCGGCGAAATCAGAAAATTAAACAGAGATGAATTTGCCGCAAGGGCAAGGGGATTATTGAAGGCAAGAAACTATGAAAAGGCTGTTAAAGAAATCAAGACCTATCTTTCCGAAACCCTGCCGTGGTTTCCATATGAAACCCCGTTAGGGCATGATGACAAACTCAATCTGATTATGGGACAGACGTTTTATCAGGCAAGGAATTATAAAAAGGCAGGAGAGGTTTTTAAAGAATTATTTTCAACCGCGGATGACAGTAAAATAAGGCAGGAATCGCTCATCTGGCTTGCCAGAAACCATATCAGGCAAAAGGATATGAAATCCGCCCAAAACGCATTAAAGGCTTTCATATCTGTTTATACCGACAGAAATTTAAGGGATGAGGCGATTTACAGGCTTGCCATGATTGCAAAGGAGGAAGGAGACGTAAATCTGGCTGTCGCTTTTTTAGAACAACTTATAGCAGAAAGCCCTTCATCGTCTTATAAAGACGACGCCTTGTGGCAGGCAGGATGGATACGCTATACACAGGGAGATTTGGAAAAATCTCTTGAGATATTTAAAAAGATTGAGACTGCGCATAAATCTTTAGAAAACTCTTCGCTGCGAATGCGGGCTCTATACTGGCAGGGGAAAATATCTCTTATGCTTGGCAAAAAGGACAATGCCGTGAGATTGTTCAAAACTGCGGCAGACAGCTTTCCCGGCGCCTATTATTCTGTTATGAGCAAAAAAGAGCTGGAAAGAATCTCAGGCTATGAATTGCTGGATGTGAGTTTTAAAGTCTCAAACCCTCAACTCACAATCCTCAATACTCAATCGGATGAGCCTCTGCCTGCGCAAAGGGCGCGGAGATTATTAAAACTTGGGCTGAATAGTCTTGCGTTAAAGGAATTGGCATCCATGGACTATAGACAAGACCCGATAAATATAATTTTACTGTATAAACAGGCAGGTGACATTTATCATTCCTATATTCTGGCAAGGAGGCTATCATATGATCTCCCGGACTTTTCATACCGGCTTGCCTATCCTGAAGCATATAAAGACATGGTGGAGAGGGCTGCAGGTGAATTTAGCTTAGACCCTTTGCTTATCTATGCAGTAATGATGCAGGAAAGTGAATTTGACGCCAAGTCTGTGTCTAGCGCAGGGGCAATCGGCCTGCTGCAAATAATGCCCGGCACAGGCGAGATGATAGCAAAAAAAATGTCTTACCAACCCCCCCTATCCCCCCCTTTAATAAAGGGGGGGCAGGGGGGGTTAAGAGATAACCTTTTTGAGCCGGACATCAATATAAATTTTGGCAGCTGGTATTTAAAAACGCTTATCACGAGATTTAACGGCAAACTGCCGCTTGCCATAGCCGCATACAATGCAGGCCCCAATGCAGTGGACGAATGGCTGAAAAAATGGGGCGAATCCGATATGGACGAGTTTGTGGAAAACATCCCTTATCAGGAGACAAGGAAATATGTCGAAAAGGTGCTGGGATATTATGCGGCATATAAAACAATCTACGTTAATGATTCAGAGGCTAATCTTGACAGCCGGATTGCGGAAAATAGCGAATAGGGGAACTCGGATAAACCCCACACCAAAATTTTAATTTTCCGATTCTTGCTTGGAAATAGGGAGGATGTCGTGGTATAAATAGCATCCATGCCAAAAAATCCACTAAACATGCAAGAAAACACAGCCACCCCTTATTTGAAAACTTTAGGTTTCTCCGACCAGGCAAAAGCGCTCCAAAACTTAAGGTCTTTAAGTCAAACGCAATTTAAAGACCATATTGAAGAATTGGTAGATTTTATCATGTCTGCGTCATCTCCTGATGATGCCTTGAATAATCTGGAGAGGGTTGTTTCACAGCTTTCCCCGGAAACTATCTCCTTATTTATAAAGGACAAGGAAAATCTAAAAAACCTTATCATTATATGCGGCTCTTCCAATCTTCTGGCAAATACTATTGTCCCTAATCCCATCCTCATAGAGCAGCTTGTTTTAGAACAAAAACTTAAAACAAAAAAGGACATAACAATCTTCTTGAAGGAGTTAGAATCATGGGTGCAAAACCTATCCGATATGAACTCTATAGCCAGAGCGCTCCGTCTCTATAAGCAGAGAGAATATCTACGGATAGGCGCAAGGGATATCCTTGGGCTTGCGTCTATGCAGGAGACAACATTGGAATTGTCAGGGCTGGCAAGCGCATCGCTGGAGATTGCGTATGGATTTTGCCTCAAACAGCTTAAAACGGAATATGGGACGGCTGTCTATACAGATATTGACGGCTCTGAAAGAGAATCGGAATTCGTAATTATAGGCATGGGCAAGCTTGGCGGCGCCGAGCTTAACTTCAGCTCTGATATTGACATTATCTATATATATTCGTCCGACAAAGGAGAGACAACTGGAATAGAAAATCCCCCCTCACCCCCCTTTACTAAAGGGGGGATATTTGAAAATCCCCCTTTGACAAAGGGGGATACAGGGGGATTTAAGAATAAAATATCCCTCCATGCCTTTTATGTAAAGCTCGCTGAGATGATAACTAAGCTCATCGGCAACGTAACAGAAGACGGAATGGTTTTCAGGGTTGATTTGAACCTCAGGCCCGAGGGAAAAGGCGGCGACCTTGCCAACTCGCTCAGAAGCGCTGAGATTTATTATGAATCATGGGGACAGTCTTGGGAAAGGGCTGCCATGATAAAGGCAAGGCCTGTTGCCGGAAGCATGAAACTTGGAGAAGAATTCTTAAAAATGATTGAACCCTTTGTCTATCGCAGATACCTGGATTTTACGGCTATTGAAGAGATAAGTGGCATGAAGGAAAAGATTGATGTGAGCCTGCTAAGGACAGCCCCTGACGCGCTTGATGTAAAATTGGGTGTTGGCGGAATAAGAGAAATAGAATTTTTTGTCCAGGCCATTCAGCTTATAAATGGAGGAAAGGATAAAATCATACGAGAGAAAAACACCCTTGCCGCATTAGAGATACTGGAAAAGAGAGGTTATATTGCTTCTGCGGATGCGGATGCATTGAAATGCGCATATATTTTTTTAAGAAACCTGGAGCATCGGATTCAGATTGTGGAGGGAAGACAGACTCAGGTAATTCCGGCAATGGCGGCAGAAGTAGAAAGACTCGCAAGGATGCTGAGTTTCAAGGATACAAAGCAATTCTGGAATGAATACAAAAAACAGACCGGCCTTGTTCATGAGATATATGACGCGCTTTTTTTCAAGGCCTCAAAAGAGTTGGAGCAAGGCATATCAAAGGACGTCCTTCTTGTTCTTGGCGAGGAAATGGAAAAAGAAGATGTCATGGAAATATTATCTAAAGCCGGTTTTCACGAACCGGAAGCTGCCTATGAAATCCTTAAACTCTTAAGGGATGGTCCTCCTTTCGCCCATTTTCCTGCCAGGGCAAAATTACTTTTAAAAAAGATAGCCCCGTTCCTTTTAACCCGGATTATCGCATCCCCTGCCCCTGATTTGGCGCTTAAGCACATGGAAAGGTTCATATCCGCCATTGGCGCAAGGACTACATTTTATTCGCTCCTGGCAGAAAACAGAAAGGTAATAAGTTTGTCATTGCGAGCAAGGCGAAGCAATCTCGCTTCTATATAAGTCAATATGTTAGAGATTGCTTCGTCGCAAAAATCGCTCCTCGCAATGACATTTACGGGTTTTTCAGAGTGTCCTAAGAAGATTCAGAAGCAGCGAAACATTAAGGATCGGCGTGAATGACATATTCGGAGAAATAGAACCGGAGGCGGTTTCAAAACAGATTACATATCTTGCAGACGTCTGCCTCATCAAGGCATATGAGATTGCATTTCTGGAACTGAAAAAAAGATTTGGCCGGCCGGGTGGTGATGCGCAATTTGCCGTTCTTGCCATCGGCAAGCTCGGAGGCGAAGAGCTTATCTACAGCTCGGATATTGATATTATTTTCGTCTATTCAAAAAACGGAGAGACATCAGGGGTAAAAGTCATATCAAACCACGAGTTTTTTGCAAAACTTGCCCAACGCATAATAACAATCCTTTCAACTGTCACAAGGGAAGGCTTTGCATTCAAGGTTGATACAAGGCTCAGGCCCTCGGGAAGCTCAGGCCCGCTTGTCGTATCCGAAGAGGCATTTATAAAATACCATAAGGAAACAGCGCAAATGTGGGAAAAACAGGCTATGCTCAAGGCAAGGTTTGCCGCCGGCGATGCCGGATTCGGCGCAAGGGTATTGGCGGATATGCAGGAATATATATACGCCGCAGCGCCCACGCATGAAGACTTGAAAGAACTTTACAGGATTAGGCAGCGTATGGAGATAGAGATTGCCAAAGAAGGCTCCGGCAGGTATAATATCAAATATGGCAAAGGCGGGCTTGTTGATGTGGAATTTACGACCCAGATACTTCAGCTTAAATTCGGCAAAGCATTGCCTTATATCAGAAAACCGAACACCCTTGAGGCGATTGACAGCCTGAAAGAGGCTCAAATTATTTCAGAGCATGATTATTCGCTTTTACGCGGGGCATACAAATTCTACCGCTTGCTGGAAAACCGCCTCAGGATTGTGCAGAACAGGACAGAAGGAGAGATTGTAAAAGATTCTTCCGAAATTTTTATCCTTGCAAAAAGGCTTGGCTATCAGGATAATGACGCAGGTAAAAGACTTCTTGAGGATTATTTGAATTATGCGGCAAAAGCAAGGGGTTTGTATTTAAAAACCATAGGCATAACAGAGGCAAAGTAGATGCAGGAAAAATGGGGAAAATTAAATGATATCGGCTTTCCTCGGCTTTTGCATAATATATTTGCAGCCAAGGACACAGCCGGCGTGCTGGATATGGAAGATAGAAAGATCAAGAAAAGATTTTTCTTCAAAACAGGCATCCCTGTCTACGGCATCTCAAATGTCCTTAACGAGGTGCTTGGCAGATTGATGGTGCGAAAAGGCATAATCGCACAGGAGATTTATGAAAAATCTCTTGAAACAATGTTGCATGAAAAAAGGAGGCAGGGGGAGGTGCTTTTATCCAAAGGGCATATAACCCCTCATCAATTAAACGACGCCTTAAATATTCAGGCAAGGGAAAGGCTTTTCAGCTCATTTGGCTGGGTAAACGGGACATACCACTATTATACAATAGAAAATCTGCCAAAAGACCTGTTTCTTTATCCGATACATCCCGCATACGCCATTCTTCATGCCTTAAGGAACGGCTATTATCCTGCTGATAAAATTAAAACCGAAATTGAAGAGAAAAGAGAAGCGCTGATTGCCTTTTCTACTAACACCATATATGCGCTGGAGGATTTCCAGCCCAATGCGCAGGAAAGAAGGACGTTGACGCTTATAGACGGCAAAAATAAACTTGGCAATATACTTGGAGAAATAGAAACAAGATTAGGAACACCCAAGGAAAACGTCTACCCGTTTATTTACAGCCTTCTTGCAACAGATGTCCTTGCCTTAAAGCAAGAAGAACAAGAAGAAAAAAAAGCTGAGGAGCAGCCTGCCGAAGACAAGGCTTTAACAGAGGAGCTTTCCGGCAGATATCTTCAACTAAAATCCCTCAACTACTTTAATATACTTGGCATTGGTCAGGATGCTGACAACAGCGGCATAAAAAAGGCATATTTTAAACTGGCAAAGGAATATCACCCGGACAGATATCATAATAACGCACAAGAGGTAAAGACAGCAGCCTCCGATATATTCACGCTCATAAATACCGCATATACCACATTATCGGATGAAAAGACCCGCAAGGCATATGAAGAATCCTTAAAGAGCGGGCCAAAGCAGGATGTAACACAGGATGCGGCAAATATCATGAACGCAGAGCTTCAGTTTCAAAAAGGCAAGGTTGCCATGTCAAGAAAGGATTATAAGAGCGCCAAAGAGGCCTTTGAGTGGACTATCCGGCTGAGCCCGGACGAAGGCGAATATAAAACCTATATGGGCTGGACAATCTTTAACCTCTCCCCAAAGGACGCAGCAGAGGTAAAAAAGGCAAAAGAGCTCATACAGGATGGCATAGCGTCAAATCCGAAGCAGGACAGGGCATATTACTTTCTTGGCGTCATTCACAGGGTAGAAGGCAATTTAGAAGAGGCGGAGTCTTGTTTTAATAAGGCCGTGCAGAAAAACCCGAACTTGCCTGAAGCGCTTAGCGAGCTTAGGCTTATCCAGATGAGAAAACAAAAAGAAGGCAAGGGCTTTTTCAAAAAGATATTTGAATAATTTGACAAAGCCTTTGAATGTATTGTAGTCTATATACTTTTTGAGGGAGGAATTAATATTGTGAAAAAAATAGCGCCATCCATCCTTTCCGCTGACTTTACAAAACTTGCAAAGGAGATAAAAGCTGTTGAGGATGCAAAGGCGGACTACATACATATAGATGTGATGGACGGCCACTTTGTGCCTAATATAACAATTGGCCCGTTTATTGTAGAGGCCGTCAGAAAAGCGACAAGACTCCCTTTAGACGTTCATCTGATGATAGAAAATCCTGACAAGTTTATCCCTGATTTTGCAAAGGCAGGCAGCGACATAATAACAGTTCATGCGGAAACATGCAGGCATCTGCACAGGACTGTTCAGTACATCAAGGAGCAAGGCATAAGGGCGGGGGTATCCTTAAACCCTACAACCCCTGTGCATGCGCTTGACCATATACTTGGAGATATTGATCTGGTTTTGGTTATGACCGTAAACCCAGGTTTTAGCGGCCAGGGATTTATAGACAATTGTTTGCCTAAAATAGAGCGCCTCAGGCGGATGATTGATGAGGGAAATTACAGGGCAGAACTTGAAGTTGACGGCGGCATAAAAATCTCCAATATAGGCGCTGTGGCAAAGGCCGGGGCAGATGTGTTCGTTGCAGGCTCCGCCATATTCGGGAGCGAGAATTATAAAAAGACCATTTCGGCAATGAGGCTGGAGATGGGAGAGTAAATCCTTTCATATCTTTTAATCGGGGCGTGGCTCAGCCTGGCAGAGCACTGCGTTCGGGACGCAGGGGTCGGAGGTTCGAATCCTCTCGCCCCGACCAATCATCTCTTTATCTTTTCTCGGTGTGGCAGGATGTGCAAAGTTTGCTTTCTTCTTTTATGAGGATATGCTCATGCTCCCCGCCATGAGGGGTATGGCATGTTACGCAAAGCATTACCGAACCAGTTCCCAGCGGCAGGTCAGGAGAGGGGGCAACTTTCAGCCACGAAAGCAAACCAGTAGGGTGAGATATCCTTTTGGTTGTAAGCCCTGGATAATGAGGCTCCTTTGAAATAATATTTTTCCTTGATACAACCTCAACCAGATATATAACAGCGCCTGTCTTTTTATTTGCCCTCCATGACAAGGCAGTTTTATTCCCTATCTTCACAACCTTTACACCCTCCACAGAAGGTCCGGCTGGAGGCTCCTCCTGTTTCTCCAAAAACGGTTTTTTAACCTTAAATGTAAAATCATCCGATCTGGTTGTATTCTCAAACGGGTCTTTCGAAATTGCGATAATATGATATTTTTCATCCGGTATAAGTTTATCAATTATTACCACATGCTCTTTTGTAAACTTATCATCCAGCAAAGAGGCGTCTCCATACTTGCTGGAAAGGCCGTATTGAACCTGCGATGTTGAAGGTTCGTCTGTCTCCCATGTTATGACTGCTGAATAGAAGATTCCGGCCTTAAGTTCCTCAACCTTTAAATTGGATATAAGGGGCGGCTTTTTGTCATCAACCATTCTTTCATAGACAGATGAAGGAGTAAAATCTATATCTTGGGATGCTGCCTCCCTCCCCTCTTTGTCTTTTAGCTTCACCTTAACCCTGTATTTAACTATATCTGACACATCCAGGAAAACTATATTTTCCCTTGAGAAAACATTTGCAGGAATTTCTCTTGCTGCTGCAAGGTCTGTTATGTGGCACATCTGACACTCTTCAGATGCGCGCGGATGCTGATGGCTATACCGGAGCATAGATGAATAAACCTTCTCATGACAGCCGATGCAGCCGGCCTCTTTCATTTCTATAGGAACAGTAACAGGTATGGAGGTATCTTCAATCAGCTCGTTAAGCCGCCTG
>JACRNK010000200.1 GCA_016234985.1 Deltaproteobacteria bacterium | reverse complement strand
TTCTCTGCGAGCAGAATGTGCAGTCCTTTGTGCATCCCCTTGACGTGTCTATGGCGCCAAGCCTTGAGTCAGGAATTATAAAATAGTTATAATCCTCGAAGTCCAATAAATCCCATGCCTTGGGAAGATTGTCCAAATATCCGGCCTGCATAAGAGGCCTGGGTTGCGTCCTGATAATGACACTGCCATTTCCCTGCTTACTGCCTGCAGGGACATGTTTATAAGCCAATCCCATTACGTTGCTTACATCCCCGCCATTTTCTCTAACTCTGAGAAACTCTGCAAGAGTATTTTCCCCTTCGCCTTTTATGATAAAGTCAACTGCGCCGGTTAGGCGAAAGACCTCTTCATCCATAAATGTCGGATGGATTCCGCCAAGAAGGGTTGTTATATCAGGGTTTATCTTTTTTGCAGTTTCCATTATTTTAAGGGCATCGGGAAGTGTGCAGGTTATTGCAGAAGTTGCCACATAATGGGGCTTGAATTCCTTTATCTTTGCCTCAATTTCCTTGTGTCCCACGCCCTTTGTCATTGCATCGTATATCTTTACCTTAAGGCCGGCATCCCTTGCGGCTCCGGCAAGATAGACCATGGAAAGCGGAACCCATCTCCCTGCGACCTCGACCACTCCGGCATGAAACGGCGGGGTTATAAACAGGATTTTTCTCATATTTATCAAGGTATCACAGCCATCGGTGGTTGTCAATTACAGCAACATTAACCTTGTGTGCTTTTGTGAAAAATGATAATCTTTTTTGACGTGAGGAGTAAATGATGAAGATAACCATATTAGGCTGCGGAACATCCACCGGCGTTCCTGTAATCGGCTGTAAATGCAGCATATGCATATCAAGAGACATTAAAAATAAGCGGACGCGTTCGTCTCTTCTTGTAACTGCAAATAACAAAAACATACTTATAGACACATCCACTGACCTGAGGCACCAGGCCTTGAGTCATAATCTGGAACGGATTGACGCTGTTCTGTATACCCATCCTCATGCAGACCACATCCACGGAATTGACGAGCTTAGAAGTTTTAATATGATTCAGAAAAGACCTATTCCATGCTACGGCAGCGGCTTTACAATCAACCGGATAAGAGATGTATTTAATTATATTTTTACAAATAATGAGAACGACAGTTGGAAACCGGAACTTGAGACCTTTCTGATTTCAGCGCCGTTCGACCTTTTCGGATTTTTGATTCAACCGATAAATATTTATCACGGCAAGATGCAAATATTTGGTTTCAGGATTAACAATTTTGCGTATATAACGGATTGCAGCCAGATTCCGGATGACTCCAAAAAGATGCTTGATAATCTTGATGTCCTGATATTGGGCGCCCTTCGGCACAAACCGCATCCAACCCACTTCAGCATTCAGGAGGCAGTCCAGATCGGGGCAGAGCTGAAATCTAAAAGAGTTATTCTTACCCACTTAAGCCATAATCTGGATTATTCCGAAACAAATAAGAGTCTGCCTCAAGGATTTGAGCTGGCATATGACGGGATGGAGATTGTTCTGCGTTTGAATTAGTATGGCTGTATATGTTATAAACAGCGGCATGTCCAAATCAATGCTTATAAAATTTCTGTTAGTCTCTTTTATCTGTCTGGCCGGCGCTTATGTTTTTGCAGAAGAGCCTCTTCAAAAAGGAGGCAATTCTGTAAAAGGACTTATCATAGATCTCTATAATAACTATGAGGTTGTGGATAAGGCGTTGGCTGAGCTAAAGGAGGCAAGCGGGGATTTAAAGGCAGAGTCATTTTTTACGCCGCTTACCATGTCTGTGAAAAAGGAAAAGGGATTTAGGTTAATATCGGTGGACGTCTCTGACAACGGAGCGCCGCTTTGGAACCATATATATACGGCTGAGGAAGACGCCGCAATGGATAATGGCGCAAGGCATCAACTTTATAAAGGCGCAGTTAAAAAAGGCGAGCACAGTTTTTTAATCACATACCAGTATCAGTTATATGAAAAAGAGGCATACCAAAAAGAGGAGGTTGCAAGCAGTTTAACTCCCGGCAGAGAACCTGTTTATATAGAGCTTTTTTTAAAGAAGCGGGATGGCGGTATTTGCTCCAAGATTAAGCAGTTAAATATACTTTGATGCGCCTTTATGTTTATACCACAAAAGGTTTCCATACTTGTAATATCAATCTCTTTGCCGTGCATTCTC
>JACRNK010000191.1 GCA_016234985.1 Deltaproteobacteria bacterium | reverse complement strand
ATCGCCCGAACGTATCAGTTTTTTCTGACTCGTTCGGGCGTTTTTTTTCGGCAAATCAATAGATTGCCGTGTAGCTATTATTCCAAACATATGCCTGCCCGCAAACTACAACAAGATTTCCTTGTTTCTTTCTTTTAGATAATTATACCAAACAAATGCCTGCCCGCAAACCACAACATATGCTGTTCAGGATGTTGAAGTTGGTTTATTATACCAAACAAATGCCTGCCCGCAAACCACAACATCAGCCACACGATAAACTCAACAGCGCCATTATACCAAACAAATGCCTGCCCGCAAACCACAACGGTTCTTTGGTTCGTAATAAATATATGTGCATTATACCAAACAAATGCCTGCCCGCAAACCACAACGTAAGCACCACAATAACCGTTACCGCAAGTATTATACCAAACAAATGCCTGCCCGCAAACCACAACGAGCATTAGCGGCTGTGGTTAATGGCTCGTATTATACCAAACAAATGCCTGCCCGCAAACCACAACCTTTTAGTGGTACTCAGGCTGGTTGCCCTAATTATACCAAACAAATGCCTGCCCGCAAACCACAACGCTATTTATTATCCTCTCTGTGATAATTGATTATACCAAACAAATGCCTGCCCGCAAACCACAACGTTAATCTCTTTTGGCAGAGGCTCTTGGCGTGGTTTCAATCCACGCGCCCGCATGGGGCGCGACGGTCAATCTCATTGTTCCGCCCTCTTGATATAATTGTTTCAATCCACGCGCCCGCATGGGGCGCGACTCGCAATCACAAAGATTATCAAGGTCAAAAAATGTTTCAATCCACGCGCCCGCATGGGGCGCGACCTCTTTACACGGCTCAGGCAGGCTGCCGACCAGTTTCAATCCACGCGCCCGCATGGGGCGCGACAACGGCGCATCAAAGAACACACTACAGCCGGGAGTTTCAATCCACGCGCCCGCATGGGGCGCGACCGTGAACTTTGGCGCTGTCCTTCCCGACCTCATAGGTTTCAATCCACGCGCCCGCATGGGGCGCGACTCCGGCCCATCTCTGTGGCAACCGCGGATATTTGTTTCAATCCACGCGCCCGCATGGGGCGCGACTAAGGCCAAAAGCGGCAATCAAGGAAAAAACAGGTTTCAATCCACGCGCCCGCATGGGGCGCGACTGAGGAGAAGTTAAAGAAGTAGGTGATGAGCAGGTTTCAATCCACGCGCCCGCATGGGGCGCGACGAGACGCCAGAAACTCCTGACTTGCGAAGTCGTAGTTTCAATCCACGCGCCCGCATGGGGCGCGACCCTTCCTCTCTTTGAGTCCGTCAAACCTTTCCGTGTTTCAATCCACGCGCCCGCATGGGGCGCGACAATGCTTGGCTTGATGACTTACACGCCAAGCAAGGTTTCAATCCACGCGCCCGCATGGGGCGCGACTAATCAGGGAGCTTGTGAGCGGGATTACTGCAAGGTTTCAATCCACGCGCCCGCATGGGGCGCGACATAATCGGGATGTCTGCCGAATATTCCTTGACGGGTTTCAATCCACGCGCCCGCATGGGGCGCGACGGATTTTTTCCCGCCGCTCCTACCTAATTCCGCGTTTCAATCCACGCGCCCGCATGGGGCGCGACTTTCCATGTTCAATATAAAGAACATGAGCGTCAGTTTCAATCCACGCGCCCGCATGGGGCGCGACCGTTCAATTATAACTTATTGCAAAACAAGCATTTATTAACCACTTTTTGCGAACCTCAAAATACAAGTCAAAAAAATATTCGGTTGTCAAAGAACAGGGTTGAATTTTTACTCTTTTACAATAGCTTTTGCTTGTTGCGAACCATGCGCTTAAATCATGTGAACTTATGGTTCGCAGCAACATATCAGACAATCAACGGGCCTTCCTGATCAACGGCTGCCTTTGCGCCGACATGCTCCACGCGATGCTTCCAGTTAGAGCCGAGATAATAAAACCGCAGGCTGTCTTTTGCCGGGTCAATCTCGGATATCAGTCTGTTTTTTAACACCGTCCATTGCGCGGGGTCAACAATACATTCAAACACGGAATACTGCACCCTCTGGCCGTAATCCTTGCACGCCTTTGCAACCCTGCGAAGCCTGCGTTGTCCGGCAGGATCTTCGGTTGACACATCATAGCTGACAATGACAAACATAAGCCCCTCACCCTGCCCTCTCCCACTGGGGGAGAGGGAATCAATTTTTCACTTCCATACGTTTCAATCCACGCCCGCGCGCGGGGAGCGACATTTCCTTACTTCCATATGAAAGGTGGATAATTGTCCGTATCTCCGCGCAGATAGCGCGCCATAAGCAGCGCCTGCGTGTGAAAGAGGAGTCCTATGGTGACCTTTTCATTGAGAAACGGATGCATTATCTCATCCTGTTTTCTTTTCTGATAAGTTACCAGAACGGTCTTTCTCGTATCATCATTCATCCATATCCCGCCGGATTCTTTCTTATCAAATCCCTTCCCCTGCACCTGACAGAGGTTTATCAGGGAAAGAGCCGTTCTGTCTGCAATAAACGGTCTGAACTCTTCCATCAGATCAAGCGCAAGCCCGTATCTGCCCGGACGGTCTCTGTGCAGAAATCCTACCGCAGGGTCAAGCCCGACGGTTTCAAGAGCCGAGCGGACGTCGTGCATCAATATCGTATATAAAAACGACAGCAGGCAATTTACCTTATCCAGCGGCGGCCTCCGGTTTCTTTCGTTGAACTCAAAACCATCTTTCTGAGTCGTTATCAGATGATCAAAGACTTCAAAATATGCGCTTGCCGACTCCCCTTCTATACCGCGCAAAACTTCCAGATCAGATTCAAACGACAGCCTTCTGAGTGCGTCTGTCAGTTTATTGACTGCCCGCGAAACCGCATCTGTGTCAATCTTCTCAGGATGATCCCGCAATGAGCGCGAAAGAACCGTGCGGCAATTGGCAAGTTTGCCGGTTAATATTGCCCTTGCAATATCAGCGGACGATTTGGAATCATCCGCGCGGCGATACTGCTCGCGTCTCAAAAGCACATTGCCGGATACAGGCCCCTGAACCTTTGCAAGGAAACTGCCCCATTCGGTCATAAAACTTATCGCCACTCCGCGCTCGGCGCAAAAGCCCATGAGATACGGGCTGCAACTGACCTGACCGAAGCAGACAATCCCGCCCAATGTGTGAACAGGCGCTTGCAAACGGACTTCGTTATCCACCTTCACAACAACGGTCTCTCCTTCTTTGGAAAGATACGCCCCCTGCGTTGTAACAAAAAGTGTGTTCAAATGTTTTTTCATTCTTCCAGAACCTTCAAAAGATAATTACTTGCTTTGCGGCTCACCTTCGGCAGGCACAATTCATTCAGCGAACACTTTTCGCATTTTTTAGAATACTCAGCCTTCGGCGTCTTGCCGGATGCAATCAGCTCATGCAATCTTTTTGCAGCATCCTCTGTCTCTGCCCGCAATGCGCCGTCAAACCTGACGTCGCACCGATGCCGTATCTCGCCATAAAAAATCGCGCCTTCCGGTATCTCAACATTCATCATCTCTTCAAGACACAATGCCTGAGCGCACAGTTGCACTTTGTCGCAATCATCCGTTTTCGGTTTCCCGCGTTTATACTCCACAGGAAACGGAATCCATCTCTCCCCCTCTTTGTGAAACTCAACTACATCAGCCTTGCCTATAAGCCCAAGCCGGAGAGACCGCATCGGCACGCCGTATTCAATGCGGATATTCCCGCGCGATTCCCGATTCGCGGTATCAACCTTCTCGTGCATGATCCTGCCTTCAGCAGTCAACAGGTTCTCGCTCCAGACTTGCTCGATGTGTATCAGGGCGCACTGCCGTTCACAGAATACAAGATGCTGCAAGGCTGAAAGCTGTAACAAATCATCTTCTGAGTAACTATAAGTCTTATAAGTCATATAGGACTTATTTTTTCCTTTCGCGAAACTGTGAGCGCACACGATAGAGTTTTTCGGTGAACCCGCCCTCTTTCAAAAAATCCTTTTCCAAAGCCCTCAGTTGTTGGTCAAGCAGATAGTTTGTCTGGTGGATCAGACAGAGCAGCGTGTTTGCGGCAACTTCAGGAGGCGAAGCCTCCACATAGGTCTTATAAGTCTCATATGACCTATTCTTATTGTGCGCAAGCTTGCGCACAGCAAGGGCTTCAGGATGCTCTTTCCCCCAGAGCAATAGCCCCTTCTGCCGCAGAAAATCCTGATAATCCAGCAGCAATTCCTCAAGGCTTGCCCGCGCCACCCCGATCAGCTTCAACTCAGTCTTTTTGGAAGTTCCTGATGCCATGCTCCCCTCGGCGATATTTTGCTTGCCGCTCCGCGCTGCCTGCACCATCTGATCATGGGTACGCGACCGCTTATCAATAAAGCGGTTGCAAAACACCATCGTGGCATCATAAACAATCTCCGACATCTTGTAAGATTGTAACTCCCGATACCCGCCATGCGGCGGGATGAGTTGAGGGAGGTCGTTTGGGTTAGTCATCTGGGCATCGCCTCTTTTTGGTTTAAATTGCCTTCAGTAAACTTTTTTTCTATACCATTGAAAACCCGTCGGCATCCATCTCAAGTAATGGGACTATTGCTTCCATATACCCTAAAAACTTACCACCATATTTACCTTGCCAAGCATATATCTCGCGCTGCTCATTGACAGGCGTGCAGAACCTATTGAACTGCTTTGTATTAATTTTGAAAAAACGAATCTGGACACTATTACGAATCAACTCTACTGGATCAACTTTCTCATATCTCCTCAATGCTTCGGCTATTTCAGGTGATATAACCACCAACCTTGTATCCGCATCAATGACCTTACATAGTTTTGCCACCTCTGGATAATCGTTAGTCTTTTCATGTTTTATAATTTCGCGAGATTTCTTTTCGAAATCACCAAAATCGCTCATCAGTTCACGCCTCATCGCCTCTGTAACTATCTCTGTTGGATCTTTTATCTCAAAATATTTTTCCTCAAAAAGTATTTTTAAAACATTCCTCGACGTTACTAACTGTGGATTATTTTTCACGAGAGGGTCATTAACACGAAAGTCGAACACTTCTGCTTGTGCGGAATTGCCGTGTCGGTTAACGCGACCACCAATCTGAATCAGACTTGCCGCACTGCAACTTTCCCTGAATGCCGTTGCGAAAGAGAAATCCATCCCCGCCTCAACACAACTTGTCGCAACAAGAGTCCAGTCTGTGTCATCCAGTTTTTGCAACCGCTTTTTTACGTCTTCAACAATAGCATCGCGGTCAATGGGAGTTAATGCGGTCGATAAATGTATTACCTGCTTACCTGCCGTTTGCATTTTCCAAGCAAGAACTGCCGCAGATTGTACAGTATTTAAGACAACAAGCCTCGGCCCACTCTTTGACTGTATGAAGTTTATCAGTCCCATAACATCAAACACGTCTCTAATCGTGGCATAAACTACTCGTTTCTTTTCCTGCTTATTTACCCGAGATATTTGTTCAACACCTAAGAGATTCGGCATATCCTCATATGGACTTGTGATCTTTTCGTTTTGCCAAAACCGCGGAAGTGAACCGGAAGCAAATACAAAATGACAACGCCAATTTGTAGATAAATCTTTCAACCAGCGCCATGCCTGCGGCCATAACCATGTTGGTATAGCCGCATGTGCTTCGTCCAAGAATATTGCCGACCCCGGCAATTCATGAAGTTTTCTCAATTGCGCAGGATGATTCGCTCCTAATGTCTCAAAAAACTGTACCGCTGTTGTTACGATAATAGGCGCCGTCCATAAAGAAGCGTGCTGGCGTAAGTCATAGCTTGAAAAATCAGCTTGATGATGGTGTTCGGCGACAACTTCTTCAGGATTCTCACCGGGAAGAACGAGAGCCTTACGATAAACATCCACAGATTGTTTAATGATATTCGTGTAAGGTAACACCACAAAGATATGGCGCAACTTCTTATCAATCGCTGCTCGCAGAAGATGGGCCATGACTGCTGTAGTCTTACCAGTTCCTACCGGACTGTCGCATGCATATAAGCTGGGCTGTGTATCCGAATCATGACAGGTTTCATAAGTTACTTGCCTTTGTTCTTTGCGTTCTTTGGAAGCGTCCGATTTATTTTTCAAGCTTGCAACATACTCATTCAATTTCTCAAGTCGCTCTTTCCATCGCTGATTTGCCGATTGTCTCTCCGTTTCTCCGCCATAATGAACGGCGGTGTCGCCATAATCGGCATCCACCAGACATGAAAAAGCCAATCTCCTTGTCAACTCAGTCCATCCCGAATTAACAATCTCGCCTGACGATTCCTCAACCTTCCCGCACCATTCTGCATGAGCAGAAAGATATGTAGTAAGTTTTCTATCAACTTCGCGAGAAATCTTTTCATCTCGCAAAAACAGTTTTTCCCTGCCGGTCTCATACGGCACAGAACGTAATCCGATGTGATGAGCGTAGACAAAAAAAGCTGCCTCGAATTCTTTGCCTCTGGATAAATAGGAGGTGCCGGCATCAACATGATTCAAAGGCAAATGCTTCTTACTGCCTTTCTTCAAAACTGCCTGATTAGCCGCATCAAGCTTACCTAAATCATGAAGCAGCGCTGCTCGCTTTACAGATTGGTGTAAAACATGTGCATCCCCGGACAAATACCTTACCATTGCTGAAAGATTATCGTTTGCACGTTTCGATACCGCGACTATGTGTTCCGCGTATGTTTGCGCAGAGATTCCTTTATCAGGCTTCGCACTGTGCGCTAACGGTTCTTCATTGTTCATTCATCAAGTCCTTAAAGTTGTTTAATCTTTCTCTCAACTCTTTTGGCAATTCCTTTGGCACATCATAATCATCCCATGACGTAGAAGGTTTCTCTGTGTTCTCTTTACGCCGTTCGTCGGTCTCACCTTTACGCTTTGGTGTCAGCGCATCAATCAACGCAAAATCGGAACATGATCCCAATGCTGATTTATGTTCCATGTACCACGCATGACGGATTTCTACATATGGCCTGATATATGACGCTGTGTGAGGATAAGCATACGGAATAAGATGTAACATAACATCAATATCCTCTTGGACGCACCCTGTCTTTTGCGCGGCTGTGGGATTGACAAAAAAGGGAATGCAATATACTCCATGTTTTACAATCCGATAAGCGAGTGGAGCCATTCCCCTGTCCTTGCCCTCCTCAACCCCAGATTTACTTGTATTTGTGAGTCGTTCAATATCAACAGGGCTCATTGATACCCCAAGACCAAATTGAACAACACCGGTTTTAATAGTCGTTGATCCGCCTTCTTCCAGAAATGTATTGCCGAACAGCCGACCATCCCAATATTTATCCTTAAATACCTCGCCACCATTCGCAAGTTCTTTCTTAATGTCTTCTCTTTTGCGTCCACGTTGTTCAAGAATGTAAAACCGGTTTTCAACAAGATTTTTTTTGGTTTTTATATCAATCCATACGGGACATTGTTTATCTTCAATCAAATCTCGCAGTTTCCGTTTAAACGAAACCGGCGAAATTTCACCCCTACCGTCCTGTCTTTGCCGAGGGTCGCTTTCCCTGTCAGGATCACCGTTGGGATTGGAATTGCGCACCTCGATAATCAACAACCCTGTTGCTCTCTTGTCTACTAAATTCGCATTTTTCTCTGACATGATAAACCTCCTTTTGATTTTTTAGTCTTCGTTTTTGACATGTGCTAAGTAACCTAATAATATCTGCGCTTTTACGGCATCATCGGCTTGTGTCGGAATATTGGCATTTTCCAAATCTGCAGAAACCTTACCCATCTGTCCCAAGACCCACTTTGCCAATCCGATATTATCACCCTGTGCCTTAGTCGCCCATGCCTGATATATCAATAACCTCTCACTAAGCAGGGACAGTCCTTTTGTTGGATTATCCAGCGCAGTATGCATCAGCGCATTGCCAATCATCTGTGGCGGAATATCATTCTTGCGCACATGTCTGCAATACTGCTCATGCAATTTGTCGGCGAGCGATAGCATCCTGCCGACATTAAAAGCCGCATTTTTCATATAGTCCTCCTTTTTTATATCGAGTTTATATAATGCAATCGCTATAACCGACATGCCGTGCAATACAGTTTTGCGGGCATCCGGCGAATATTCTTTTATGGCGTTTACATGATCCGCTCCGCCATAACCGATAAACAGCCCTCCAAGTCGTTGTACAGCAAGCTGTAGAAAATTGTTTGCCGCATGTCTGGCAATCATTATGTCGCCAAGATACAAATCATATACATGCCGCAAATAAACACCGGGTATCTCTCTTTTATCAAGTCCGTTTTTAATCCACTGGTTCTGAAAACATTTCATGACATCTGTAGGAGAAGGACATGCCGGTTCGACTTGCAACGCCTTCTCGCCTTTCTTCTCCGGAAGCAACAACGAAAATGATGGCCGGTTATTAGCCGCCGTCCTCCACTCCTCCACACTTTGAATGATATTATTGACGCTGTACGCAGCGCTTAACACTACTTGAGCACGCCCTTCGTCAACCTTGCTGATAACAAACAGATTGACCTGAGAATTATCATTTAAGCCTGGCACTCCGCGCAGCGCATCACAAGCAGTTTTTGTTTTGTTTTCATAAGCAGCCTCGGCGGTTACACTCTCCTTTACGTCTGGCGCCGCAAAGATACTTGCAAGTTCAATAGCATTTTCCGGTTTTTCCTCCAAATAAGAAATAAGCAAATCCTGCTTTCGCTTCACGTTAGGCACTCCTTGCCATGTCTTACCTTTTCGTTCTTCGGCAACACACCACTTGATAGCTCCATGCATTGACCGCACTTCGTCAGGACTTGCAGGAAAAATAGCTGAACCTATCTTCCCATAGCGATTATGGCAAGGAGCGTCCTGATTCATCGAAAACAAATAAATCCTTCCGATTAATGGCAAATTAGGATCGGGATAGGACTCAATATGCAACTCGCTACCGCCAAATGCCGATTTACCATCCTTTTTACTGTCAACCGCTGCATTAGGCAAATACTTGCTGACCAACAAGCCCATTTCTGGATGAGCAACACGGCATGAATAGTTCTGCCAGTCGCTCACGTCAAGAAAAAGCGGAGCATCGCATACAATCTTTCCCCCCTTTCTATCACCGACCAAAACCGTCTTAATTAAATCAACTGTCTCTGCATTCAAATTCTTCACAAGTAACGCCGATAAACTCCCTAAAAAACTTTCCGAACTCTTTTCGTCTTTTGGCAACCTTTTCACGAGATCAACTAAAGCCGACAATTTCTGGTCCTTTCCCTCAACTCCAGCTATTTGATTTTGAGTCCACCTCGCAAGACTCAGATCCTGCCCTTTGTTCAAAACTGTCGCTTGGGTTAATATGGCCTTTTTTTCTTCCGGCTTTGTTTTCTTACTATTAAGTTTTTCATACATGGGATAATCAAACCCAACATCAAAAATTGGCTTTTTAAGTTTAATGTAAGGAAAACTATTATGTTGACCTTTTCGCAATGTCCAAAGTTTGGCCATATTTTTGCCACCAATATGCTCTACTGTTTTTGGCATGCCGTCTTTGTCAATCCCTACAATAAAGCCTTCCACCTTACCAGGCGTCTTAATATTCTGATGCAGATCGCCTAATTGGATGCCACATTTTTTTAGATTACTGGATAGCTGATATAGTTCATTTAGCATAAATCAACTCTCCTTCCTTGATCACCGCGTCAACAGCGAAACTCGGCGCAACTTGACCATCGGATATCTTGTCAAAAACACTGTGAAGCATGGAGGGAATCACAATGTTGATGTCTGCCTGTTTCTTTGTGCCTTCCCGAAACTCACCTACATAAGACGGCACAAACTCTTTCCATCCAAGGCACGGCGTATAATATAACCGCCCTTTATTTAAACGCCTATTAAAAAAATCCTGCAATGCGTGCAGGTGATTATTATCATGCGGAGATTGAGCGATCTCTTCAACGATTCCGTACATTCGATAGCACACATCTATCAATATCGTTGCGGGAATTTGATAAGAGCTGCCTTGAGCCATTTGATTACTTTTCCTAAGCGGGCCACCATAATTAGTCGTGTATTTATGATACTTGATTGGTTTACATATTTCGACTTTTATGGGGCGAATGCAAGCACTTTTCCAACGTGCAATCGCCTCAAACATGCCCTTTGCGGCAGAAAACGTCGGCGCGGGATAAGACACTTGTGCAGCACCTGAATCAGGCCGCGTAAACATGGCAGCACTTCCTGCAATTTCAAACGATACCTCGTATGTTTTTTCCATTTACAAGCCCTCCCTTCTTTGTAGCTTTTTGATTTTAAGCAAACCTGTCAGATTATACAAACAAAAGATGCATACTTCCCCATATCATGCCACAACCCCGCAAGCCTTCCCCACTCGGAACAGCCGAATTCAGCCGCAAACGCCGACGCCAATTCAGCCGTGCCTTTTAAATGCTCGTCAAGGGTGTGCCACTTATCAACCTGTTTTCCTTCAACGCTATGCGCATAGAATTTCTTTGACATGCTTTTCAGAGATCAAAGGCAATGGATTTTTTTATGTCTAATGGAATAACAAAAGTAGAAATGCTCCTCTTGCTGAGAAAGCATGAAAGGTCTTATTTAATACGACTCTTACTTTGAGAAGGGACGAGCTAAAAATCCTATTATTACACGTTCCGCCCCATCTCTGTCCAACATAACCTTCTTGTTTCGCAATAGGGAGTTTGCAAACCATCCTCATATCATCTCCCCTTTTCTGGCTGTGGAGATTTTTGTTCTTTTTTTCTTCATGGCGCTTTTTATCATCTTTAGCTTCCAGTCTCTGTGCTTGTTTATTATTGCCAAAACCTCTTTGGGGTCATCGGTAATCCTGACGAGGTCTAAATCTTCTTTAGATATGGTTCCTTGTTTTAACATGGTTGCCTTCATCCATTTGAGAAGGTCGTTCCAGTAATCTTTCCCAACCAGTATCAGAGGCAATGGATATATCTTGTGCGTCTGCACAAGGGTCAATGCCTCAAAAAACTCGTCCAATGTCCCGAACCCGCCCGGCATACAGACATAGCCCATAGCGTATTTTATGAACATTACCTTTCTGGCAAAAAAGTATTTAAAGGTCAGAGACTTATTCTGAAACGGATTTGGCTTTTGTTCCTGCGGCAAAAGGATATTCAATCCCACTGAACCTCCGGCATTATTTATCGCCCCTTTGTTGGCTGCCTCCATGATTCCAGGCCCTCCGCCGGTTATGATGGTATAGCCGTCCTTTGCAAGAAGAGTGGATATTTCCACTGCCTTCTTATAGTATTTATGCTTTCTGGAAAACCTTGCAGAACCGAATATGGATACTGCAGGGCCTATTGTGGAGAGCTCCTCAAAGCCCTCCACAAATTCGCTCATGATTTTAAATATCCGCCAGGTTTCCTGGCCTTTTAAATCTTCAACCATGTTTTTTCACTCCCATTCTATTGTGCTGGGCGGCTTGCTGCTTATATCATACACCACCCTGTTTACTCCCCTCACCTCATTTATTATCCTTGTGGAAATTCTTGCCATCAAATCATAAGGCAGCCGCACCCAGTCCGCTGTCATGCCGTCCACGCTATTCACCGCGCGCACTGCAATCACATTTTCATAAGTCCTTTCATCTCCCATAACGCCGACTGTCTTTATCGGCAAAAGCACTGCAAATGCCTGCCAGATTTTTGTATAAAGCCCTGCGCCTTTTATCTCTTCCAACACGATACTGTCTGCCTTTCTTAGTATATCACATCGTGCTTTGGTAACATCGCCTAAAACCCTTATTGCAAGGCCTGGGCCTGGGAACGGATGCCTGTTTACTATCTCATCAGACATACCCAATGCCTTGCCGAGGACACGAACCTCATCCTTAAACAACTCCCTCAATGGCTCCACTAATTTCAGCTTCATCTTTTTTAAGAGCCCGCCCACATTATGATGGCTCTTTATTGTGGCTGAAGGGCCTTTAAACGACACGCTTTCAATCACGTCCGGATACAATGTCCCCTGGCCGAGAAAGGCCGCATTTTTTAATTTCATGGCCTCATCCTCGAAAACCCTGACAAACTCGTTGCCGATAATCTTTCGCTTTTTTTCAGGGTCTTCGACGCCCTTCAGTTTTTTCAAAAACCTTTGAGAGGCGTCCACGCATTTAAGATTCATGTGAAAGTGTTTCTTTAGTGTCTGCTCAACCTTCATGGCCTCATCCTGCCTTAATACGCCGTTGTCAACAAATATGCAGGTCAGTTGTTTGCCGATGGCGCGATGCATCAAGACCGCAGCCACAGCGGAATCAACGCCGCCGCTTATGCCGCACACAACGGCCTTCTCCCCTACCCTCGCCCTTATCTCTGCAACAGCAGTGTCTATAAACGACTCCATTGTCCATGTGGGCTTGCATTTGCATATTTTGAAAAGAAAATTTTTAATGATTTGAGCGCCTTTCGGCGTATGAACAACCTCAGGGTGAAACTGCACGCCGAAGATTTTTCTTTTAATATCGCTCATCGCGCAGAGCGGTGAATTTTGACTGTGGGCAATGGAAATAAATCCCTTGGGCATCTTTCTGATTCTGTCGCCGTGGCTCATCCAGACTACAGTTCGGAGTTCGGAGTTTAGAGTTCGGAGTCTAGAGACAATGCCTTTAAATAAATCTGAATCGTCGTCAATTATCAATT
Source organism: Deltaproteobacteria bacterium (assembly GCA_016234985.1). GTDB lineage: Bacteria > Desulfobacterota > GWC2-55-46 > UBA9637 > UBA9637 > JACRNJ01. Next base: position 1,354 of record JACRNK010000191.1, on the reverse strand, counting down.
CAGCGCTGCCATATTCCCTATGGGCGGATTTTTCCACCTCGCCGCCGAGGAGATGCGCGGTAAGCTGCATGCCGTAACAGATGCCGAGGATGGGGATGTCGAGGTTAAAAACCTCTTTTGAAATAAGCGGAGCATCTTTATCGTAAACACTGGATGGCCCGCCGGAAAGGATAATACCTTTGGCATTAAAACCCTCTATTCTGTCAAGGCCGATATTAAACGGATGAATCTCGCAATAAACCTTCTGCTCCCGCACCCTTCTTGCAATAAGCTGGGTATATTGAGAGCCGAAGTCTAATATCAGGATTTTTTGCTGATGGATGTCCGGCATTACTCCACCACCTTATAATTCGGCGCCTCTTTTGTAATGATGACATCGTGGACATGGCTTTCGCGGAGTCCTGCAACGGTTATTCTGACCAATTTTGCATTTTTTTGAAGTTCGGAAATAGTCCTTGAGCCGCAATACCCCATGCCGGATTTTAACCCGCCAATCAGTTGAAATATAGTTGAAGAGACCGCCCCTTTGTGCGGAACCCTTCCCTCAATCCCCTCAGGCACAAGTTTAAGTTCGCTCTCAACATCATCCTGAAAGTATCTGTCTTTACTGCCTTTTTTCATGGCTTCAATGGAACCCATGCCTCTATACATTTTATATGTCCGTCCCTGATACAAAACCGTTTCTCCAGGGCTTTCATCGGTGCCGGCAAATAGCCCGCCAATCATTATTGAGTCTGCGCCGGCGGCGATAGCCTTTACCATATCGCCTGAAAATTTTATGCCGCCGTCGGCAATGACCGGTATGTTCTTTTTTCTACCAACAGCAACACAATCCATGATAGCCGTTATCTGCGGAACGCCGACCCCTGTTACTATCCTTGTGGTGCATATCGAACCCGGACCGATGCCGACCTTTACCGCATCAACGCCTGCCTTTATAAGCGCTTCAGCGCCTTCGGATGTCCCGACATTCCCCGCAATAAGCTGGCACTTGGGAAAGTTTTTTCGCGTAGATTTAACGGCATTAAGAACGCCTTTGCTGTGGCCGTGGGCTGTGTCAATGATAATAACATCCGCTCCTGCATTTAAAAGCGCCTGCACCCTTTTTTCCCGGTCAAACGATACTCCGACTGCTGCGCCGACCATTAATCTTCCAAGTTTATCTTTGCAGGAGTTTGGGTATTTTTCGCGTTTTTCTATGTGCTTTCTTGTTATCGAACCTTTGAGCTGACCGTTTTTATCCTCTACAGGCAGCTTTTCAATCCTGTGGCGATCGAGGATGGCTTTTGCCTTTTCTATGGATGTGCCGACCGGCGCTGTTACAAGCTCTTTTGTCATCACATCCGATATTTTT
>JACRNK010000195.1 GCA_016234985.1 Deltaproteobacteria bacterium | reverse complement strand
TTATCTTCAAAAAATGTAATGGTGTCTTTCCAGTTTGGGTGATAAATATCAAAATGGAAATCAAGCCTGCTCCATATACCTCTGGTTTTTTTATGCTGTCTTGTCCATGTATCCTTTATCCAGCATTCCTCTTCATCTGTAAGCGGTAAAATCTCTCTTACCTCCGGATATTCAAGATAAAGGTCTATAAGTTTGGAAAGGGCATTTTTAATAAGAAGGCACGTCTTGTGGAGGTATCGTATTTGTTCAGGGCTTGCTGCAAGAGGAAGGGGCAGGAGGTTTATTACATCGTATCTGCCATCCCGTTCGTATGTAAAATCTCTTTCTTTAGAGGCATGATGGATTTCTTTAAAAATGGTTTTGATTTCTTTTTCAGAAAGAGAAAGAAAGGCGTGTCTTAATTCGCAGTCCCAGTGCTTCAATCCTCTTCAACCTCTACAAAGTTTTCTTTGGATGCGCCGCAATCAGGACATTTTTCAGGCGGGTCGCCGCATTGGCCGTGACAGGTATGAATATAGCCGCATACAAGACATTTATATATCAGTTCCATTTCCATATAAGACGCCTCCCTTTATAGGCTAAATAGTGTCGGATATGGAAATTTATAGCACTATTTTACTGTCTTGGCAACCCAGCCCTCTCGCTTACGTCATTATGGAAAAGAGCGGCGCGCTTATAGATTCGCCGGAGCAGACAGGGCATTTGCCCGGTTTTTTCAATCTATCCCTTTTCTTGAATACAAAGCCGCATTTATTGCATTCGGAAGGCGCAATGACAAGATTATGCCCGCTTTTGCTGAAGGTCTTTTTAATATGTTCAAGATGCCCAGATACTTCTTTCTCTGATATCCTAACATCAGCAGATATCTCTTTAGCAGAAAGGGGCTGCCCACTGATAATGGAGATTATTTTATGGCGGATGGTATCTTCCCTTTCAATAGGTATGAAAGGTTTTGTGGGTTCCACTGAAAATCCTTTTACCCCTCACCCTGCCCCTCTCCCGCAAGGGGAGAGGAGATAAAAAGGTTGCCTTCTCTCGCAAGGGGAGAGGAATCCTCAAATTCTCTCCCCTCCCTTGATGGGAGGGGACTAAGGGGAGGGTGAGTGAAGCAGCAGCTCCACAACATGAACAACCTTTGTATCAGCGCCCAACCGGTGCAGCCCGTCCTTTATTTGAATCATGCAGCCGGGGCAGGCTGTTGCAACAATATCTGCGCCTGTATTTTTTATGTCTTCTGCCTTGCTCCTGTTTATCTCCATGGAAAAATCATAATTCGTGATATTAAAGCTGCCGCCGAGGCCGCAGCACCTGCAAGGGTGGCTCATCTCTTTTAGCTTTGCCCCTGACATTTCTATAAGCTCCCGCGGCTCGTCTGCTATTCCCTGCCCCCTTCTTAAATGACAAGGGTCGTGGTAGGTAACAATAGAGTTCGGGGTTGGGAGTTGGGAGTTCGGAGTTGAAATTTGCAATTCATTTACTAAAAGTTCTGTTATGTCTCTGACCTTGCTTGAAAAAGCATTAACCCTTTCTGGATATTCATCACCCAGCAATTCTTTAAATCTCCTCTTTAGACCGTCACCGCAGGTTGCACATGCAGTGGTTATGTAATCAAGCTCGTATTTCTCAAATGCCTCAAGGTTTTTCAATGCAAGGGATTTTGCTGTCTCTATATCTCCATTGCCAAGCACAGGCATTCCGCAGCAATGTTGATCAAGCGGGACGATAACAGATGCGCCTGCCCTTTCCAAAACCTTTAAACATGCCTCACCGATATTGGGCAGCATGTAGTTGATAAGGCAGCCGGCGAAGAAGCCGATACGGGGACGGGAATTGTTGTTCTGACTTCTGACTTCTGACTTCTGACTTCTTCTGTCCCCCGCTGGCGGGGGTAAGGGGGTGGAAGGTGTTGGGAGGGGGATATTACCAATGTCTTCTGGCTTCTGACTTCTGGCTTCTAAAAAAAACCTCTCCGCCAACTGCGGCACAAGACGCATTTCATCTATGAGCGGCAGCGGGAATCTCCTGTGCAGGCCGCTCTCCTCCGGCACCCCTTTGAACAAAAGCCCCTGAAGCTTTGAGGCAAACTTCATGGCTGCGGGCATAAACCTTTCTGAATCCAGAATATTTTTGAATATAAAAGACTTTGCAAAAGGCAGGCCTCTCTCCTTGGCAACCTCTGCCCTGGCAGCAAGGATTATATCCGGCACATTTACATCATTGGGGCAGGCAGTCTTACACGCCATACACTGCACGCATTCGTTCATCTGCTTTATAAACACATCTGACAGTTCTATCTCTTTATTCAGATATGCGCCGCAGAGGGCCACCTTCCCTCTTGCGCTGGCAGGCTCTCTCTGAACCACCCCGAATGTAGGACACACGCTCCTGCATGTTCCGCAAAGAACACACTTATTTATTTCATCGGCAAATTGTTTTAAGGTTTTCATACAAGTTTATAATGTTGGAAAAATCTTCCCGGGATTCAAAACCCCTTTTGGATCTAAAACCTGTTTTATCTTTTTCATCACATCTATTGCAGTAGGGCTCAACTCCATGCCGATATACGGCATCTTGGAAATGCCGATCCCATGCTCTCCTGAAATTGTGCCTCCAAGACCAAGAACAAGCTCAAAGATTTCCTTTACGGCTTTTTCTGCCCGTAGGAACTCGGCTTTATCCGATCCCTGATTAAAGCCTTCAGGGACATGTTTATCAATCATAATGTTCACATGGATATTACCGTCGCCTGCATGGCCGAAGTTGGCATTGGTAAGATTATATTTTTTTGCAATCTCTCGGACGCCGATTATTGCGTCAGGGATTTTGCTCCGAGGCACAACGATATCCTCGTTTATCTTGTTTGGTTTTAATTTAGCAAGAGACGGAGATATTGCGCGCCGTATCTGCCAAAGCTGTTTAACCTCTCTTTTATCCCCGGCAACCCTTACCTCTCTTGCCATATTATCAAGGCATATCTTTTTGATGCCTTCTGCCTGCTTTTCTATAAGTTCTCTATCCCCGTCAACTTCTATTAAAAGGAGCGCCTCAACATCTGCCGGAAGTCCCATATTTGCATAATCATCAACACAGCTTATGCTGTTCTTGTCCATAAACTCCAATGTTGAAGGAATAATCCTTGAGGATATTATCCGTGAAACAGTCGCTGCCGCATCCCGCATATCTGAAAAAACAGCAAGTATTGTCTTTGTCGCCTCCGGCAAAGGCAATAATTTTAAAATTATCTTTGTAACAATGCCTAACGTGCCTTCTGAACCGACCATGAGTTTTGTCAGATCATAGCCCACGACACCTTTTAGGGTCTGTGTGCCGGTATTAACTATCTCGCCGGTTGGAAGAACAACCTCAAGCCCCAAGACATAGTCTTTTGTAACCCCATATTTCACAGCCCTCGGTCCGCCTGCGCATTCAGCCACATTTCCGCCGATGGTGCAGAATTTAAGGCTTGATGGATCAGGTGGATAAAATAAACCCAAGTCTTCTACCGCCCATTGAAGCTCGCCTGTAACAACACCAGGCTCAACAATGGCAATGAGATTATCAGCATCAATCTTCATAATTTTATTCATCCTCTCAAGAGATACAACTACCCCGCCCTCAACAGGCAAACTGCCTCCGGAAAAACCGGAGCCTGCGCCGCGCGGCACAACATGAAATCCTTCCTTGTTAGCCAGTTTCAATATTAGCGAGATTTCATCAGCATTTTTTGGAAATACTACTGCATCAGGCAGGAACTTCTGATTTGTTGCATCGTAGGAATAACAGATAAGGTCTTCTTTGCTGGTCGTGATATTTTCTTTGCCAACAATATGGGTTAATTCTTTAATAATGTCCTTATAAAGCACGCAATCCTCCAATAATGTTACCAGTGTATCATACTGGAGGGGTTGGATAAAGAGTTTATAACTTACCTCTGCGGCTCAATAATGACCTTGATGGACTCCTTTGCATCAGCAACGAGTTTAAATCCCTTGCCTGCCTCTGCCAAACTCACTCTGTGGGTAATCATCTCTTTTAAATTCACCCGCTTGTTTGCCATAAGTTCCATGGTTGCCGCAATATCCTGACCGCTTGCAGCATAGGATGTGGTTAAGGTAATTTCATTCCGCCAGACATCCCATATCGGAATAGGAGTTTTTACATCCGGGTTTGTCGGCGCAAAGAAAAGGATTGTCCCGCCCCTGTCAATAGATTGCAAGCTCTGCTGGATTGCGGCTTCTGCCGCTGTGCAAATAATAACAAGGTCTGCGAGGAAACCTTTGTTTATCTCCTTCAACTTTTTAGGCACATCCTCTTTTGCGCTTATAATCTCATCTGCGCCAATTTTTTTGGCGGCATTCAAACGGTATTCGCTTATGTCCGTTGCAACAATCTTTCCTGCGCCAAGCGCCTTTGCAAGTTGAATATGCAATAATCCTGAAATGCCGCTGCCGATAACAAGTACTTTCTGTCCTGCTTTGAAATGGGAAAGCCTGAGCCCTCGGAAACAGCAGGCAAGCGGCTCTATGAATGTGCCTTCCTCGTAAGAGATTTCATCAGGCAGAATAACTGTGCCTCTGTCCACATTGATTTTTGGAACTCGGATATATTCTGCAAACCCGCCCGGCTCAAAGTTTGTGGTTCTAAGCGTATCGCAAGCGGAGTGATGGCCTATAAGGCAGTAGTGGCAGGTGTTGCACGGCACATGGTGCGTAACAAAGACCCTGTCCCCTTTTTTGAATTTTGTAACCCCTTGTCCGACCTCAACAACCTCTCCGCTCAGTTCATGCCCCAGCACAAGCGGCGCCTTTTTGATGCGATACCACTCCATCACATCACTGCCGCAAATTCCGCTGGCAATGACCTTGACAAGAAGTTCACCGTCGCCGATTTTTGGCACAGGCCGCTCTTCAAGCCTAATATCGTTGTTGTTGTAATAAACCGCTGCGCGCATCACTACCTCTGTTTTTTCTCACTCTCATAAATCTTATTCGCCTTTTCGCTGTCTCAAAAAATCCCAATATTGCCGCGGCGTGATTATTTTCACCCCTTCATGCTCTTTCAATGTCAACAAGTCATCGTCACCTGTTATTATAAACTCGGCATTCCCGCTTAATGCTGTGCCGATTATTTTGATGTCATCTTTATCACGGCATGCTGATTTATCAACTTTTTCAGGTTTAAACAATTCTGCCGTATCCCGCAAATATTTTATTATGCTTTGAACAGTATCCTTTGGCAGATAAATCTTCTCAACCAGTTTTTCCTGAACTTCGGTCAGAATATGTTCGCTTATTATAACAGCGTCTTCTGCAAGGCATACTTCAAATATCTCAGCGCATAAACCTCTGGCAGCAAAGGCAGCAATAATGACATTGGTGTCTAATACGACCCTCATGAGATAGCTTTGAAAACATCCTCATCCGTCAGCAGACCTTCTGCTTCAGCGAAAACCTTTTAACAGCAAGATACCTGGAAACAGCGTCCCTGATGATTTCACTTTTAGAGGTCTTTTCTCTCTTTACTACTGTTTCCAGTTCCTGCTGTAGTTTTTCAGGCAGTCTTATGGTTATTGTTTCAGTCATTTTTGTTCACCTCTTTTGAGCAAGCACCCTGTAAGACATTGTAACACCGAAGTGGCTGTTTGTCAAAATGAACATTGCAAAAACTATTTCTTTTTCTTCCCATCCTCATAAATCTTATTCGCCTCTTTTGCCGAGACATTTTCGTGGATGATGGCGCGGATTGCCTTTATCATAGGCACAGGATGAGGGTTCTGCCAGATGTTTCTGCCGAGGTTCACGCCGATTGCGCCTTTCTGCATTCCGTCCGCGACAAATTCCAGAACCTCAAAATCCGTCTCTGTCTTTGGCCCGCCTGCGATGACAACAGGCACAGGGCAGCTATTCACTACCTTGTCAAAGTTTTCGCACCAGTATGTCTTTACTACTTTTGCGCCGAGTTCTGCGGCAATGCGGCAGCATAATGAAAGATAGCGGGCATCACGCTTTTCCAATTCTTTGCCCACAGCAGTAACCGCCATAACCGGAATGCCATATTCTTCAGCCTCATTCACAAGATGTGAAAGATTCAGTAATGTTTGACGCTCATATTCGCTGCCAATAAACACAGACAACCCCACGGCAGCGGCATTAAGCCTTATTGCCTCTTTTATAGATGTGGTAATGCCTTCATTCGCCAAATCCTTTCCAACAACGCTTGTGCCGCCGGATACGCGCAGGATAATCGGCACAGTGCTGTCAGCCGGCACGCATGAGCGCAAAACACCTCGTGTAACAAACAGCGCATCACTGTAGGGCAGGAGCGGTTTAATTGTCTCACCCGGTTTTTCCAACTTTGAGGTAGGCCCCAGAAAATACCCGTGGTCAATAGGCATAAACAAACATTTCCCGTTCTTGATTATCTGCGACAAACGATTTTTCATTCCCCAATCCATTTTAAAATCCTCCTTTTTTATTTAAAAATTTTTCCCTGCACTCTTCACTGCAAAAATAGGTTGTCTCTTTTCCGTTTCTTACGCTCAAGGCTTCGGTCTTTGGAAAATAGCTCTGGCATATCGGGTCAAACACTGTCTCATCGCCATGAAGCACAGGCTCGTTTTTCTGCTGCACAGGAGTCTTTTTGGGAAATAAAAACGCCTTGGCAATCCTGTATAACAAAAAAATGAGTATGATGTATATTATAATCCGCATGCATTGTCTATCAGTTCTTACATCTACCAACTTTTTTATTATCATCCACCTGCATTAGCAAATCAGCCGCAGACTTTTTTAAAACAGGGTGTATAAAATCAGGGGCTATCTCGCTCAGCGGCATTAAGACAAATCTTCTTTTATGAAGAAGCGGGTGCGGGATAATAAGATTCTCTGTTTTTATTGTCTCGCCATTAAAAAAAATGATGTCAAAATCAATACTCCTGGGCCCGCCTTTTTTAACCCTGTTTCTTCCAAGCCCCTTTTCTATATTCTGGATTAGGGCTAATAATGCGCTTGCATCAAGTTCTGTTTCTATCTCAATCACGCAGTTTATAAACCAGTCCTGGTCTATCTCGCCCCACGGCTCTGTCTCATAAAAGGAAGATGCCTTGATTAGCCTTATGCCTTTGCTATGAGCGAGATTTTCTATCGCGTCTTTGCAATTTTGCAGCTTGTCTCCGATATTAGAGCCTATGCTTAAAAAGACGGTATGGCTTATACTTGACGGCATTGTAAAAATCAGAATTGCAGTTCCAGTTCCCCTAACCTCTTTTTTACTTCCGCAATAACCCTTCTCTCATCCTCTTCATTTTTGGCGACAAATGTGGCTGAAAATCTCAAATAATGGCCTGCATCATCCCACGGAACGGTTGATATGAGCTTTTCTGTGATAAGATACTCAGATACATCTTCGGCTGTTTTAAATTTTACGCCGTTCCTGGCGCCCTTAGGCGCTTCGACATAAAGGTAAAAAGAGCCGTTCGGCATCTTTGCGGAAAAACCTGCGGAATTAAGCGCCTCTACCATCATCTCAAGCCTTCTCTTGTATTTTGCGGAAATCTTTTCTGTTATTTCAGTATGTTCCAGAGCATATACCCCTGCCTTTTGTATGGCTATGAACTGGCCGGAATCATAATTGTCCTTTACATGGCCGAATGCGCCGACTACTTTTTCGTTGCCTGCAACAAATGCAAGCCTCCATCCTGTCATATTGAATGCCTTTGAAAATGAATGCAGCTCTATGCCCACATCCTTTGCGCCGTCAACCGATAAAAAGCTTAAAGGCTTTCCGTTAAAGCTCAGCGCAGCGTATGCAGCATCGTGCACAACAATAATGTTATGCTTTTGAGCAAATTCCACAACCTGCTTAAAGAAATCAACGGTTGCTGTTGCGCCGGTGGGGTTGTTTGGATAATTTATATAAAGAAGTTTTGCCTTTTTTAAATCTTCTTTATTTATCGCATCAAGGTCGGGCAAAAAATTATTTTCTTGTTTTAACGGAAGATGGACAACCCGTCCGCCATACCACTGGGTATGGGTGGCAAGTATCGGGTAGCCTGGAACTGTAACCAATGCCGCATCTCCTGGATTTATGAATGCGGAGGGCAGCATGGCCAAAGCCGGTTTTGAGCCAATGGAGTGCAAAATTTCTTTGGCAGGATCAATCCCCTTCACGCCATAGACCTTTTCCA
>JACRNK010000176.1 GCA_016234985.1 Deltaproteobacteria bacterium | reverse complement strand
TCTTTTGTCATTCATAAGAAGGCGAAAGGGTAATTGGCCAAGCGCGCCCTTTCCGATATGCTCATGCCTGTCAACGCGGCTGCCAAGCCCCTTTTTGCAGTCATTCACATGAAAGCAGACCAAACGGTCAATGCCGACAACCCTGTCGAATTCTTTCATCACATGAGCATATCCTTCAGCAGTAGAAATATCATAGCCTGCTGCAAAGATGTGGCAGGTGTCAAGGCATACCTTTAACCTTTCTTTATGCTTAACGCCATCTATAATGCGGGATAGCTGTTCAAACCGACAACCGATGCTTGTGCCTTGCCCTGCTGTCGTTTCCAAGGCTATATCAACCGGCCATCCGTCGGTCTTTGTAAAAACAAGATTGATAGAATTGATGATATTCTTTATTCCCTCATCCTCTCCAATACCGAGATGCGCGCCGGGGTGCATGATGATATAAGGTATGCACAGGATTCTGCACCTCTCCATTTCGTTGATGAGCGCATTGATGGATTTTGTTCTTAATGCAGGACTGCCTGACCCCAGATTTATGAGGTAAGAATTATGGGCAAGGATTTTTGATATGCTGCTCTTTTTTCTCAGGGAGAGGAAGCGGGCTATCTCGTCCTCTCCAAAGACCTTTCCCTTCCACTGGGTTGCGTTTTTTGTAAAGAGCTGGAAGGCGGTGCAGGAGAGCTGGATTGCTCTTTCTATTGCCTTATCCACCCCGCCTGCAATAGACATATGCGCGCCGAGCAGTATCATTTCTTCAAAAGCTCTGTCACCTTTACAATTCTGTATCCTCTCTGCTCAAGGCTGTCTATAATCTCAGGGAGTTTGGCAGATACATGGCTCTCTTTTCTGTCAGTGCCGAGGTGCATAAGCACGATGCCGCCTTTAACCTCATGGCCGTCTTTATCAAAATTAAGAATCCTGTCCTTTATCTCATCTGCCGAATGGTAAAACTCGGATTCTTCATTTGAGACCCAATCAAGGCTGTCAAGCGACTGCTTTATCCTGCGGTCTGCTGTCCAACCCACATGGGTAAAGCCCGCCTCATACGCCCACTGCCGTATCTCGGCATTCTGCTCGCCATAAGGCGCGCGCCATAATGGAGCCATATCTTTTCCTGTCGTCTCCTTGAAGATTCCGGCAGTTCCTTTTAACTGCCTTGTTATAAATTCTTTGTTAATGTCAGGAAGGGTCTGCTGTTTAAAGTTTTCCTCAAATGTTGTCAGATGCGGATGGGTGAGCGAATGATTGCCTATCTCATGTCCGTCTTCAACCATTCTTTTTACAAGTTCAGGATATGTTTTTATGAATTCGCCTGTCAAAAAGATGGTTGTTTGTATATTTTTTTCTCTCAGAACATTTAAAATATCTTCCGTATCAGTTGCCTCGCTGCCGCCGTCAAATGTGAGGGAGAGTTCATTTTTCAACAAGCTCCCTCTTGTTATATCAGGGATAAACATCCTTGTTTTTGGAGAAAGGAGCGCCTTGTCTTGCTTTCCAAGATTGGCCACGACAGCTTTTATTTCTGCTTCCGGCGTTGTGTTTAGGCTGGCTGTTTGAAATCGAGGATTTTTATTCTTTCCTTCATGCATCTCTATGTTTTTAATTTCAGAGACGGCAAGCGGTTCGGATTTTTCAAGAGAAATGGTTGTATAGGTATGAATAAATGAGAGCGTGAGTATAGGCAATATCATGGGAACAAAACTATTTTTTATGGGAACACCCGCCGCCTTTTCATAGAGGAATTGGCAGAAAGCCATGACTTCTCTTATGGCAAACCGTCGCATCTCTTTTACCTTTTGCAAGATGAGATGCTTTCTGTAGCAGGCATGGCCGCAGAAAGTATGGTGCGAATCTCTCCACTGGCATCTTGGGCATATAGCCATGCCGCAGTGAAAACAACTCTTCACTGCAATTCGTTTCGGGTGGCGGTAACAGAACATGGGGAAATCCAGTTAAAAGGCTGTGCCGTAATCTTGTATGTTCCGAATGTGGTTGTTCCGTAAAATCTTGATTCATCGTCAAATGTAACTGCAACGACCTCCCCGCTTTTAAGGGTTATCTGGGCATCTTTCTTGCCTCCGCTTGAGGCGCCGATAAATACCGCTTTCTTAACCTTTTCAAATGGAATGCTGACAGCTCCTTTGCCCCTGAACCCTATAAAAAACAGCTGGCCTTCCCAGCTTACAAGCCTGCACTTTGTAGAAATATCCTGGTCATCTATGACTGTTGCGGTGAAATCAATTTCCGGCTTGGGAATTTCACTCTCAGGCGTCCTGCCCATGCCTGCAAAGACAACCCATCCTGCAATGAGCAATAAAACAACTGCCATCTTCTTCATCGTCCACCTCCAATCCCCGATAGAGACATTCGGGGACAAGTATCTGACTACAGTCTGTGCGTCTCTCTTATCAACCAGATTGTTTTTCAGATTATGGCAATATGCTTGCAAAAGTCAAGGGTTATTGACAAAATACTAACTTTTAAATATACTCATCTAACCTTTGCAATCCAATGTTTTTTGCCTCCCCCTATCCCCCTCATGGAGGGGGACAGGGGGAGGGCGATTGCTGCAACACTTGATGGACAGGTTTATTTCGCCTATTAAATGCAAAGCATAAAATATAGCATTCAGGATATAAAAGAGCGGCTGCGCAATTCTAAGGCTGTTACAATATTAACCGGAGCAGGCATCTCGGCAGAAAGCGGCGTTCCGATTTTCAGGGGAAAGAATGGGCTTTGGAAAAACTTCAGGCCGGAAGACCTTGCAACCCCTGAGGCATTTAAAAGAGAGCCTGGTCTTGTCTGGGAGTGGTATGATTCAAGGAGACAGACCCTGTCCCGGTTAAAACCGAATCCCGGCCATTTTGCCATTGCAGAGATAGAAAAAAGGGTCAAAGACTTCACGCTTATTACACAGAATGTGGACGGCCTGCACCAGCTTGCCGGCAGCAAAAATATTATAGAGCTTCACGGCAATATATGGCGCGTAAGATGTCTTACATGCGGCAAGGTTGCTGAAAACAGGGATGTGCCTATTAAGATACTCCCTTTTTGCGAATGCGGCGGGCTTTTAAGGCCGGATGTGGTCTGGTTCGGAGAGATGCTGTCTGACGATAATTTAACAAGGGCATTTGTTGCATCCGATAACTGCGACATTATGTTTGTAATAGGCACGTCGGGCGTTGTGCACCCCGCTGCATCGCTGGCATTAAGGGCGAAAGACGAAGGCGCATCTGTTGTGGAGATAAATATAGAAAACACCCCGCTCACGGCAAGCGCAGATGCGACATTTCTTGGAAAGGCAGGAGAAATTTTGCCGCAGCTATTATAATTACACAAAACAAGGAGGAGAAATGA
>JACRNK010000175.1 GCA_016234985.1 Deltaproteobacteria bacterium | reverse complement strand
GCGAGCAAGGTTTTTGAAAAAAAGGCGGGCGGCGGCTTCAAAATCCCAGGGCTTGGCGGCGGAACCAAAGTAACAACCAAAGAGGTCGTTATCTTTACCCGCCAGTTTGCCACAATGATAGACGCCGGCCTTCCGCTTGTCCAGTGCCTTGAAATCCTTTCCAGCCAGCAGGAAAATAAAGGATTCAAAGCAGCCCTGATAGAAATCAAAAAAAGCGTTGAGGGCGGTTCCACCTTTGCCGATGCCCTTCGCAAGCATCCAAAGGTATTTGACGACCTTTATGTAAATCTTGTCGCAGCAGGCGAAGTGGGCGGTATTCTTGACACAATACTCAGCAGGCTTGCCGGTTTCATGGAAAAGGCGGAAAAATTAAAAGCCAAGATTAAAGGCGCACTTATGTACCCTCTGGTTATATCTATTATTGCCGTTGTAATTGTGGGCGGCTTGCTTTTATTCGTTGTCCCAATCTTTGAGGGCATGTTTAAGGATTTTGGCAAGGCGCTTCCTATGCCGACGCAGATGGTAGTCAATTTAAGCAATGCCTTGAAACAATACTGGTATATAATTATAGGGACAATTGCCGGCATAGTCATAGGCATTAAATCGTATGGCAAAACACCCAAAGGCAGGGTAGTAATGGATGGCCTTTTGTTAAAGGCGCCTGTCTTCGGAGACCTGATAAGAAAAACCGCTGTTGCAAGATTTACAAGAACCATGTCTACCATGATGAGCAGCGGCGTGCCTATTCTGGAGGCGCTTGAGATTGTCGCCAAGACAGCCGGCAACAAGGTAATAGAAGAGGCCATTATGAAAACAAGGACATCTTTGAGTCAAGGCAAAACACTGGCAGAGCCTCTGGCAGAAACCAAGGTCTTCCCTTCTATGGTTGTCCAGATGATAGCCGTTGGCGAATCCACCGGCGCTATGGACGCAATGCTTTCCAAAATAGCGGATTTCTATGAAGAAGAGGTTGACCAGGTAGTTGATACCCTGATGTCCCTTATAGAGCCGATATTCATGGCCTTCCTCGGCGTTACAGTCGGAGGTCTGATTATTGCGTTGTATCTGCCGATATTCAGTCTTGCCGGCGCTGTTGGAGGAGGCTAAAAATGCAATGCCCACCCAGTTCCCTCTACACTCCGTACTAAAAACCAGACTTAAATGGCTCATGGCCTTTAGGGTGGCTCTGGTCATTATATTCCTCGGCACATCCCTTTGGTTTCAGTTCAGGCAAACCTCGCCGTTTCAATCCAGTCTATATCCCATATATGCAATTATAATAATCACCTGTCTGCTGACAATCCTGTATGGAATTTTATTCAGATGGGTTAAAGATGCCGGATTATTTGCATATATTCAGATATTCGGCGATATCCTTCTTGTTACTGCCACTGTATATACGACTGGCGGGTTAGAAAGCCTTTTATCATTCCTCTATTTTCTGTCAATAATCAGCGCCAGCATTCTTCTTAATCGCAAAGGCGGGTTCTATGCCGCGTCTGCAAGCAGCATAGCGTATGGATTTTTGGTGAATCTTGATTTTTACAGGGCGCTTCCGGCAAAATATAAGGTTATTTTAGCAGGCGGCATCGGCTACGAAAGAGGGGATATACTTGCCACTGTAGCGCTTAATATCATAGGCTTTTTCACAGTCGCATTCCTGACAGGCTATCTTGCAGAAAGGACAGTAAAAATAGAGAGAGAGCTTGAAGAAAAAAAGATTGACTTTAAAAAGCTTGAGGCCATGAATAACTATATCATAGAAAACATAAACAGCGGCATACTTACCATAGACGCCAATGCAAGGATAACATCATTTAACAAGGCTGCGGAAAAGATTACAGGTTATACGCTTGGAGAGATGTATAACAAGACAATTGACACGATATTCCATGATTTGCTGGAGACCGGCAATTATTCCATTCCCCCTGATGAAGGAGATTCTTCATATTTCAGGATAGACACGCCTTTTAAAACAAAGGATGGAAGAGAGTTGTTCCTTGGACTTGCCGTGTCGCCCATGAAGGATGGCGGCTATATAGCAATATTTCAGGATTTAACAAGGCTTAAAAATATGGAAGAGCAGCTCCGGAGGGTTGACAGGCTCCACGCCCTTGGCGAACTGGCCGCCAGCCTGTCTCACGAAGTCAGAAACCCGCTGGCATCTATAAGCGGCTCTGTGCAGGTTCTTAAACACAGCTTGCAGTTAAATAATGACAATCAGCGCCTTATGGATATTGTCATAAGAGAGGCAGACAGATTAAACGCCCTTGTCGCAGACTTTCTGCTTTTTGCAAAACCAGCGGTAAAAATGACAAAGGTAAATTTAAATGATATTGTAAGCGAAACTGTGGATATGTTCAAGAACAGCCATGAGTCCAAAAATATCGATATTCAGGCTGAATTGGAAGACAGCCTTTTTATAGAAGGCGACAGCCGCCAGCTAAAACAGGTGCTTTGGAATCTTTTTTTAAATGCCGGCCATGCAATGCCGGATGGGGGAAGGCTGGAAGTCAGGGGGCAGGGGCCGGGAAGCGGAGAGCAGAAATTTGTTGAAATAACCGTTTCTGACACAGGAACAGGAATTCCATTGGATATAATAGAGAAAATATTCGACCCTTTCTTTACGACAAGGGATTCCGGCACAGGGCTGGGTCTTGCCGTGGTTCACCGGATTATAGAAGGCCATAAGGGGACAATTGAGGTAAAAAGCAAAAAGGGTGAAGGGACGAGTTTTAAGATAACACTGCCGGTGTTTGAACCAGTTAAGAATTAGGAGCCAAGAGTTTGGAGTTAATTATGTCAAAAGAAAACATACTAATAGTTGACGATGAAAAGAGCATAAGAGACTTCCTTGAAATAATGCTGAAAAAGGAAGGCTACAGGGTCAGTTCTGCCTCCGGCGGAGAAGAGGCAATGAAACTTTTTAATAACAGCAGCTATGACCTTGTAATAAGCGATGTCAGGATGAAGGGGATGAGCGGTGTTGAGCTTTTAAAAAATATAAAAGAGACCAGTCCTGACACCATAGTCCTGATGGTTACAGCATACGCGTCAGTTGACACAGCCATTGATGCTATGAAGGCAGGGGCTTATGACTATCTCACAAAGCCGTTCAAGATAGATGAAGTAAAACATATTATTAAAAATGCCCTGGACAGGAAAAGGCTTGAGACAGAGAATATTCTCCTTAAAAAAGAACTCAAGAGCAAATATGGTTTTGCAAACCTGACTGGCACAAGCCCCAGGATGCTGGAGATATACGAAATTATAAAAAGGGTCACAAGCACAAAGGCAAACATCCTTATTACAGGCGAAAGCGGCACAGGCAAAGAGCTTGTTGCAAGGGCGATACATTACGAAGGAGACAGAAAGGATAAGCCGTTTGTGCCTATAAATTGCGGCGCAATACCGGAAAACCTTATAGAAAGCGAACTGTTTGGCCATCAGAAGGGCGCATTTACAGGCGCTGTTGCAAATAAAAGCGGCTTGTTTGAAATGGCGAATCAAGGCACGATATTC
>JACRNK010000222.1 GCA_016234985.1 Deltaproteobacteria bacterium | reverse complement strand
GAAAAACCAAAGGCCACGATGTGCGTATGGGCGCGGATTCCCGAACAGTTCAGAAAGATGGGTTCGCTGGAATTTTCCAAGTTTCTTCTGCACGAGGCAAAGATGGCCGTATCGCCCGGCATCGGCTTTGGCGAATACGGCGACGAATATGTGCGGCTCGCCCTGATTGAAAACGAGCATCGGACGCGGCAGGCGGCAAAGGGGATAAAGAAGGCGTTTGAGAAATAATGAATTTGGAGGTGAGATAATGAGAGGCGTTACTTTTCAGGAGGCCATTGAGATTATTGAATCCTTGCCGGAAGAACAACGGGAATCTCTTATTGAGATTGTAAAAAAACACTTGATAGAGGAGCGCAGAGATGCTCTTGCAAAAAGCATTAAGGAAGCAAAAGAAGAATATGCGCGCGGCGAGGTCAGGCAAGGAACAGTAGATGAACTCATGCGTGAGATTTCTAAATGAGAACGCTTATATGGAGCAATACTTTTATACGAGCATTTAAGCGAGTAACGCGGAGACATCCTGATTTACGGCAGGACATAGAGAGTATTTTAAGATTGTTGGTGGAGAATCCTTTTGCGCCGCAACTTGAGACGCACAAACTCAAAGGGAAACTCGCCGGTTCATGGGCGTGCAGCGCAGGGTACGATTTACATTTTGTAAAAACCGGCAAGCAAGAAGATGATATTTTTCTGATAGAAATCGGAACGCATGATGAGGTTTATTAAAAAATAGCCCGTAGGTTGGGTTGAGCAACGCGAAACCCAACGATTTATTGCAACATGCTTTGTTGGATTGATGAAACCAACCCAACCTACTCACTTCGGCGAATACGGCGATGAGTATGTGCGGCTCGCCCTGATTGAAAACGAGCATCGGACGCGGCAGGCAGCAAAGGGGATTAAGAAGGCGTTTGAGAAGGTTTGATGTTGAATAAAATATCCTTTGAAAGGGGGTTTTTATGTCCGAGAAGATGAGTCATGAGGAGTTTGTAAGAAAGGCGATTGTGTCTTTGAGAAAAGAGGGGTATAAAGGGATTCACACGGTATACTCCGGCTTCAATGAGGCCTTCAAAAAATACTTTGAGGGAGGGAATCCTGTGGAGGTTACAAAAAAGCTATCTGATGATGGGAAAATTGTTTTAAGACCTGTAAAGGGCGGCGTGATGCTTTATCTGCCTGAAGAAGCCCCTGTCCAGGCTGCCCGCGGCGATGATGCATTGAAGAAGATGGGATTGTCGCACAAGTAAATAAAAACAAAAACAGTGGAAACGATGAAACCCTGCCCCAGGCGACAGATAACAGAAATGGCCGGATTTTGATGCTCGTTCCCAAGTTCTGCTTGGGAACGCAATTGCTGTTGAAGCTCCGGCTTCGTAAAAAGATTTTGAAGCAGGAGCTTCCGGAACATCTACATTCCCAAGCTGGAGCTTGGGAACGAGAAGCAATCTTTAGAAAAGGTGTAAAGAAAAAACTATGCAAAAAATCAACATAGGTCTCATAGGATTGTCCTGAAAAAGATTGCGGACAAGGATACTACCCGCGACAGAGGCGTTGAGGTTGACAAGTCTGTTCTTACTACGGATGCCAATGACATCATCAACGACCCATCCATCAACATAGTGATTGAACTTGTGGGCGGCATTGAGCCTGCAAAGACCTTCATCATAAAGGCGCTCAACAATAAAAAGCATGTGGTGACGGCAAATAAAGCCCTGCTTTCGCAGCATGGGGAGGAAATTTTCAAGACCGCTGCAAAAAACAATGTGGACATCGGATTTGAGGCAAGCGTGGGCGGCGGCATCCCGATTATCAAGGCGTTGAAGGAGGGGCTTGTCGCAAACAAAATAAATTCCATCTACGGCATCATCAATGGAACGGCAAATTACATCTTGAGCAAGATGGCTAACGAAGGCGGCAAGTTTGAGGATGTCCTGAAAAAAGCGCAGGAAAAGGGATATGCCGAGGCAGACCCTACCTACGATGTGGAAGGGATTGACACGGCGCATAAACTGGCTGTTCTCATAAACCTTGCGTATGGCGCTTACATTAAACTTTCAGATATTTACACGGAAGGGATCAGCAAGATTACTCCGCTTGACATAAAATTCGCAAAGGAATTCGGCTACAAGATAAAACTTTTGGCCATTGCCAAGGAAGAGGGCGGCAAGATTGAGGCGCGGGTTCATGCCACCATGATACCTGCAACTCACCTTCTGGCAACAGTTGACGGCGTTTATAACGCCATTCATCTCAAAGGCAATGCCGTCGGCTCGGTCATGTTTTACGGAAGGGGCGCAGGCATGATGCCCACAGCCAGCGCGGTTGTTGCGGATGTGGTGGATATATGCAGAAACATAACCAAGAACGCAGCACAGAGGGTTTCGCCGCTTTCCTATACCGAAGAATCGGTCAAAAATATAGAAATCAAACATATAGAA
>JACRNK010000179.1 GCA_016234985.1 Deltaproteobacteria bacterium | reverse complement strand
GCCGCCCATGACAATACCCTTCTTTATTGTTCTCTGCATTCTGCCTGCCCGCCCTTTCTTTGCTTCAAACTTATGATTTGGAATTTGAGATTTTAAATTGGAAATTGGAAATTGGAAATTGGAAATTACCTTACCCCCCTCAGTCAATGCCCTTCTCACAGTCAAGAGAACACCCTCTAATGAGAGCGGTTTCTCTATGTAATCATATGCGCCGAGTTTAATGGCCTTTACCGCCGCCTCAATATTTCCGTGGCCGGAAATCATTATTACCTCAAGCTCAGGCTGGCTTTTCTTTATCTCTTTCAAAACCTCGGTGCCATCCATTACCGGCATCCATATATCAAGGATAACCAGGTCAGGCATGTTGGAATTCAGCATTTTTAATGCTTCCTGGCCGTCACCGGCCAGTATTACATCAAATCCCTCATCCTTCAAAACATCAGAAAGAGATTGCCTGATGCTCTCTTCGTCATCTACAACCATTATTTTCTTTGTTGTTTGCGCCACAGTCCTTTTTATCCTTTCATCGGAAGTTCTATTATAAAACGTGTTCCCTTTGGAACATTGTCTTTTACCCTTATATAGCCTCTGTGGTCAGCGATGATGTCGCTTACGATAGCAAGGCCAAGCCCGCCATGACCTGACTTCTTTGTGGAAAAGTACGGCTCAAAGAGCCTCGCCTTATCCTTTTCCGGTATGCCGCAGCCGTTATCAGCCACCTCAACCCTGGCTATTTTATAGCCCTTGTCATAAGAGGTTTCAATCGAAATAATGCCGCTTCCGTCAATAGACGCAATGGAATTATCCAAAAGATTTATAATCACCCGCTTCATCTGGTCTCTGTCTATTTCAAGCACAGGGAGTTTTTCATCAAGATTTAAACTGCATGATATGCTTTTCGGTATGCCGTGGTAAAGGGCCGCGACCTCTTTTATGATTTCATTTATATTTGTTGGCGCAGGATTGGCAGACGGCATTCTGGCAAAGTTTGAGAATTCATTCACCAAAGTCTTCAATTCATCTACCTGTTTTATTATCGTCTTTGTGCACTCGTCAAAGACATGAGATTCCTCTCCTGAGAATCTATCCCTGTATTTTTTACTCAACCTCTGGGCTGAAAGCTGGATAGGCGTGAGCGGGTTTTTTACCTCATGGGCGATTCTCTGGGCAACCTCTTTCCACGCCACCATGCGCTGTGTTTTTAGAAGGTGGCTTAAATCCTCAAGCACAGCCACCATGCCGAGATAATTGCCGTCATCGTCCTTAAGCATTGTAAGATTCAGGAGAACAGGTATGGTCTTGCCTTTTAAATCTATCTGTATCTGTCTTTCCAGATTTTCTATCCCTCTCTCTTTCATCTCATATATCATTGCATTTAAAAAATCTTCATCCTTTGGCCTTAAAATATCCCTGTAGTTTTTGCCAAACACCATTCCTGTCCCCAACCCGAGAAGTTCCTCTGCGACTTTGTTTATGGTGGTTACATTGCCGGATTTATCAATAGAGATAACGCCTGCGGCCACATTGCTTAAGACTATTTCCATGTATCTTCTTCTCTGCTCCAATTCGGCATTTGTTTTCTTAAGGTCTATATTTGTCTCTTCTATCCTGTTTTTTGTCGCCTTTAAATCTCCGGTCATCTTATTGAATGAATTTACCAGAACCCCAATCTCATCCTTTGCCTCTATGCCTATGCGGTAATCCAGATTGCCGTTTGCAATCTCGTTTGTTCCGTATGCAAGCTGCTGGATAGGGACGGTTATTTCCTTTGCCATGTATCGCCCTATCCATATTGCGAAAAACACTATTACAAGGGTTATAATAAGTAACGTTGTAAAATAGCTGGCCTTGAGCGGCGTTTTTAATAGCTTCAACTGCTTGTAGCTTTCAAACGCAGTTGAGATTCCCTTCATCTTGGCAATGAGGCTCCTGGATACATAATAATTAACCGTCACAACTCCCTGAACTGTTTTATGGTCAGCGGAAAAGACGGGAGAAACGCCCCTTGCCACATCGCCATTCTCAAGCGTTTGTATAAAACTTGCGGCATTGCCCTTAAAGGAATCTGCTATGGATTCTGTTGCTATGTCAGGAACCATATTTTGCGTTACATGGGCTGCTATCGCATAACCGATTCTTTGCCTGCCTGCAGAAAAAACCTCTATGCTGCTTACCCCCGTTTCCGCCATCTTCTTTTCAAGATATATCCTGAGCTTCTCCCTATCCTGCGCCAGCCCTTCCTCGGCAATCTTGGCCCCTATTTGATTGGCATAGGCAACCGTCTTGTCAGACGTGTCTTTATAGTAGTTTTGCCCCAGTTCCAGGGATTCTCTCAAAGAGTCTTCCACCTTAATGCCGAACCAGCCCTCAATACTCTTATTTATAAAACCGATGACCACAAAAAAGAGGAGAAAGGTTGGAACTATGGAAAGCCCCACAAACGCAACAATAAGCCTTGTGCGAAGCTTTGAGCCGATAATCCTGCTCCGCCTTTCAAATATAAGTTTCACAAAATTTCTTAATATTAAGAAAACGAGCAGGATTAAGAGTATTATGTTTATGTTGATGAGGCCGAATACAACAACATTGGTGGCTGTGGGAATAGTGCCGCCTATGTTTGAGATGTGGCTTTCAATGTATGTCAATACAAAGACGGCAATCGCAACAGACGCAATGATATACCACTCGCGCCTGCGTCTTTTATGTTCTTCTGTGGATATTAGTTGTTCGGCCATAAATTTAATTACAGGCAATGGGCGATAGGCTATGGGCTATAGATTTTTCCTATTGCCTCTTGCCTATTGCCTGCCTTTAAGGTGTAAACTCCTTTTCATACCAAGCAGTTTCATAACTCCAGAACGAAACAAAGAACAGCATGTAATTAAGCGGAAATGGAAGGCTTACGGGATCCAAGGTGGCCTTTATTCTGAGTTGATATGTTTCTCCCTTTTTTAACGCTGATTTAACGATGATATTATCGCTACTCGCCATAATCTTTTTTGCCTGCCCAATCTCCTTAACCCGTATAACATTTTGCGGTTGTTCCTCAAGTAATATCTCATACTCTTCTTTTAAATTGTCATACCGGACAGTATGCCTGAATGTCATATTGGCCAATGTTTCATCAAACCATAAACCTTGCTTTCGGTAAAGCTCCACAAAAAAAGTAAAGGTAGTCGGTATCCCGCTTTTAATGCCTTCTTCTATCTCTTTTGTAAACGCGTTTTTTATTTCAAAAGATACCTGGCTGGCATCCGGATTATTTATTATAACAACTTTATCCACTGCCGGGCTTGTTTGACTCTCTCCAAAAGCCGGCCTTGCCGTGATAGCAGAAAGATGAACTAAAACAGCTATTCCAAGAAATATGACGGTTCTGAACATAGATGACTATGATACGCAAAACCATTATGAAAAGCAAGGCCAGTTAGAAAGCCTCATGCACACATTTTCCTCTTGACAACACAATATATTGTGGTATAGTAAAGCCCATTCCACAATATATGCTATATTCACCTTTAAAAACAAGCATTTATATTTGTCGATTTTTTTGTTATCCGGCACTGCTAAAAAAATGCGTAAGCTCAATCTTTTTAAACTGTCTAAAGGAGGCGCTATGGGCGTAGAACAAAACATTTTTGGAGAGGGCTTCAAGTCTTCGGTTCAAAAGAAAAAAATATCCCGCGGGCCGCAAAGGCAAAAGCGTATGGCTCCGCAGCTTGCGCATAATGCCGTTAAGGTGCTGGAAAAGCGGTATCTTAAAAAAGACCTGAGCGGCAATCCCATAGAAACTCCTGAAACCATGCTGCGGCGTGTGGCAGAGAATATCAGCCAGGCTGACAGGTTCTACGACCCAAAGGCGGATACTGAAAAGACAGCAGAAGCCTTTTACGAGATGATGGCATCTCTGGAATTTATGCCCAATTCGCCGACCCTCATGAATGCAGGACGCGAATTGCAGCAACTTTCAGCGTGTTTTGTGCTTCCTGTTGATGATTCCATGGAAAGCATATTCGAGGCTGTAAAGCATACGGCCATTATACATAAATCAGGCGGCGGCACAGGATTTTCATTCTCAAGGCTAAGGCCCTCCGGAGATGTGGTCGGCTCAACATCAGGCATATCACCAGGCCCCATATCGTTCATGACCGTGTTTGATTCCGCCACAGAGGCCATAAAGCAAGGCGGCACAAGGCGCGGCGCCAACATGGGAATCCTCCGCATAGACCATCCTGACATCATGCACTTCATAACCTGCAAAGAGGATAACAACAAGCTCAACAATTTCAATATCTCTGTTGCCATAACAGAGGATTTTATGAAGGCTGTGGAGAAAGGCGAAGAATATGAACTTAAAAGCCCGAGGACAGGAAAGGCCGCAGGCAAATTAAATGCAAAAGAGGTATTTGAGAAGATAGTAAACATGGCATGGAGTAACGGCGACCCTGGAATAATCTTTATTGACAGAATCAACAGGGACAATCCAACCCCTCACATAGGCGAGATAGAATCAACGAATCCATGCGGGGAACAGCCATTGCTTCCGTATGAGTCCTGCAATCTCGGCTCTATAAATCTGGCAAAGATGCTTAAAGAAAAGGGGCAAGGGGCAAGGGGCAAGGGGCAAGAATATGAGATTGATT
>JACRNK010000178.1 GCA_016234985.1 Deltaproteobacteria bacterium | reverse complement strand
TTTTTTCGGCATTGCCGATTTTCTCATAAAAAGGCTCGGCAAGGATGCGGTTGAAATTATCCCCAATGTCAGCGCAATGCAGTATGCGTTTGCCAAGATAAAAGAAAACTGGAATGACGCAAGGTTTTTGAGTGTGCATGGGAGAAACAAGGGGCAAGAAAATATAATTGATAATATTGTTAGTGAAATAGCAAAGCATGACAAAATCGGGATGTTTACCGATCCTGAGAATACCCCGGCGAAGATTGCGAAGGCATTGCTGGATAAAGGCGTTAAAGATTATCGCGCCTATGTATGCGGGGATTTGGGAACGGAGAAGGAAAGGATTATGGAAGGGACATTGGCGCAGATTGCGCGGAAAAGATTTTCACCGTTGAATGTGATGATACTTATACGGAGTCAGGAAGAAAAGGGGGCTCACGCATCACACATCACGCATCATGGTAGTTTTGGCATTCCCGATTCTGCCTTCAGCCATTCCTCCGGTATGATTACAAAAGAAGAGATTAGGGTAATAAGCCTGTCCAAACTAAAACTGAAACATGACAGCATTGTCTGGGACATCGGAGCTGGTTCCGGCTCTTTGTCCATAGAGGCGGCGATGTTCGCAAATCAGGGGAAAGTTTTTGCCGTTGAAAAGGATGCAGGCCGGATAAAGCATATCGAGAAAAACAAGAAAATATTTAATGCCGACACTCTTGAGATTATTCACGCGAATGCGCCGGACAGCCTGAAATCTTTGCCTGCCCCTGATGCGGTGTTTATCGGCGGCGGCGGGAAGGGTATTGCTAAAATTCTTGATGTT
The DNA here is from genome assembly GCA_016234985.1 of Deltaproteobacteria bacterium. Taxonomy (GTDB): domain Bacteria; phylum Desulfobacterota; class GWC2-55-46; order UBA9637; family UBA9637; genus JACRNJ01. Next base: position 2,345 of record JACRNK010000178.1, on the reverse strand, counting down.
TGCTCAAAGAGAATAAAACAAAACGGAAGGATGGTCGTAAACGCCATAACCCTTGAGACTCTGGCCGCAGCCGCAGACTTTTTTAAAAACAAAGCATGGAATGCTGAAACTGTTTCTGTAAATATAGCCAAGACAAAAGATGTTGCGGTAGGGGCGTATGGCCATACGCCCTTACACATTTTTAACGCGCACAACCCTGTTTTTATTGTTGTGGGAGAAAAACCATGAATATAGGTATGTTATACGGCGTAGGCGTCGGCCCCGGCGATCCTGAACTTTTGACGCTCAAAGCGGTAAAGGTGCTCAAAGCCGCTGATGTTATAGCTATCCCAAAATCAAAAGAGGAGTCGGACAGCATTGCCCTTTCCATTGTGAAGGGGAGTGTGGATTTATTAAATAAAGAAACTCTTGAACTTATGTTCCCAATGACAAAGGACAAAGAGGTTCTTATAAAGGCAAGGGGAAACGCCGCTGCTGCCATTGCCGACAGGCTGGAAGCGGGAAAAAATGTCGCCTGCATAACTCTGGGCGATCCTCTGTTTTACAGCACCTTCAGTTATCTGATTCCATTGGTTCTGGAAAAACTCCCGCAAGCGGAAATCAAGATAATCCCAGGCATCTCATCGGTCATGGCCTCGGCAGCAGCAGCGATTACACCGCTTGCAGAGGCAGATGAAAGACTCGCGGTAATCCCTGCCACTTATGAGCTGGAAAAATTTCGGGATGTTTTGAACGATTTTGATACTATTGTGTTGATGAAGGTGAATAAGGTTTTTGATAAGGTTCTCGGTTTGTTGAGCGAATTAGGTTTGAAAGACAGGGCTGTGTTCGTTGAGAGGTGCGGCGGCGAAAATCAGCGGGTTGGGAGAAACCTGGAAATTTTGCGGGGTGAGAGACTGGATTATCTTTCCATGGTGATAGTGAAGAAATGAGCAAGCTAAAAATAAAACCACAAAAAATCTTTTTCATCGGCTCCGGCCCCGGAGATCCTGAACTCATTACCGTAAAAGGCAGGAGGCTTCTGCAAGAGGCGGATGTGGTGGTTTATGCAGGCTCTCTCGTGAATGAGAAGGTTTTGCAATATGCAAAAAAAGATGCGGCCATCTATAACAGCGCTTCCATGAATTTGGAAGAAATTATGAAGGTCATGGTGGATGCGGCAAAGGCCGGCAAGAAGGTGGCAAGGCTTCACACCGGAGACCCTATTTTATACAGTGCATTGCAGGAGCAGGCGGACATTTTGGAAATGGAAAAAATTCCATACGAGATTGTTTCCGGCGTGAGCTCTGCATTTGCCTCTGCTGCTGCATTAAAAACCGAGCTTACCATGCCTGAGATAACCCAGACCGTTATATTCACAAGGCTTGAGGGCAGCACCTCTGTGCCTGCGAAAGAAAGATTGTCTGAACTCGCAAGGCATAATGCAACCATGTGCATATTTTTGAGCATCGGCATGATGGAGAAGGTGGTTGAAGAATTGAAACACGGCTATACAGAAGACACGCCTATTGCCGTTGTTTACAGGGCAACATGGGAGGATGAAAAGATCGTGAGAGGCACGCTCTGTGATATTGCTGAGAAAGTAACGAGAGCGGGAATAGAGAGGCAGGCGATGATCATTGTAGGAAGGACATTGGGTCAAGGGCCTGCCCCTGCAGGTAGCAAGCAGGGGTCAAGGGTCAAGGGTCAAAAATCAAAACTTTACGATAAGGATTTTGAACATGGCTATAGAAAAAGCGATGTTTAGGGGCAGGTTTAAAACCTGCCTCTACCAGTGGTTGCCGCCCATTGCTTATATGGCATTGATATTTTACATATCCTCCCAGTCTCTGAGGGGGTTGCCGCTTCCCAAGAATACTGATAAAATTATCCATTTTATTGAATTCGGGATTCTCGGCATCCTCTGGTTCAGGGCATTGAAGACCGTTGGTGTCAATAATAAACAAATCGTATTTGTCGCATTTGCCATTACTTTTTTATACGGCATTTCCGACGAGATACATCAGTATTTTGTGCCTGAAAGAGACGCGAGTGTTTTCGATGCCGTAGCAGATGGATTGGGCGGGTGGATGGGAATATGGCTCTACAAGGGGGTTTTTAATGCTTCTGGAAAACATCACAATGTCTGATTTTAAAAAGGGTTTGAAAAATACAAAGACCCTGATTGTCCCGTTCGGCACAGTTGAGGAGCATGGAAGCCACCTGCCGTTGTCCACAGACACGATACAGGTTTATGAGGTTGTTAAAGAGGCGGCGAAAAGGATTAAGGTCTTTGTTGCGCCGCCGCTTCATTACGGAGTTTTGACATCCACAAGAAACCATGCCGGAAGCATCGGCATATCGGC
>JACRNK010000177.1 GCA_016234985.1 Deltaproteobacteria bacterium | reverse complement strand
AATCAATGTGATAAGTTCACGAGGCTCTGTAGAAAATCTTTATTGGTTATCGCAAGGCAAGATACAGTTGTGCATGGCTCAAAGTGACACAGTTTACAACGCATACAATGGATTGGGACTGTTTAAGGAAAAAATCTCAAATATTCGCGCCATAGCATCTTTATATACCGAGGCTGTTCATATACTGATTCGCAATCCACTCCTTATAAAAAAGATTGGAGATTTTAAAGGGAAGCGTATTTCAATAGGGCCGGAAGGTAGTGGAACAGAATCCAATGCAACTGCAATACTTGAGGCGGCTGGTATTACACCTAATGAAATTCAACTATTGCATTTGACTTTTGAAGATTCTATAAAGGCTATAAATGAAGGTAAGGCGGACATTGTTTTTTTTACTTCCGGTTATCCTTCAGATGCTGTAAAAGTTATAACGCAGAATAACACAGCTTATTTCTTCGAGCCGAACGAAATATTGCAGCGGCTTATTGATATTTATCCGTTTTTTATTATTACCACAATCCCTTCCGGCACATATAAGCATCAAGATGAGGATATAACCACTATTGGCGTAACAGCTGTATTAGTGGGTAGAAGCGATTTGAATAATCAACTGGTTTATAACTTGATAAAATCAATATTTTCCAACACCTCAAAGGGCATGGACATAAATTTGAATTCTGCCTTTAAAGGCGTGTCCATTCCAATTCATAGTGGTGCAAATCAATTTTATGTTGAAAACGGCCTTTATCGGAAAGAGATTTACAGGAAAATATTAAATTATGTCTTGGCTGCTTTATTGATAGCACTCTTGGCTATCATCATAATGAAGTTCAAACGAATAAAAATTTTTTTAGAGAAAAGAGAGTTTGCAAGGGTTGTTGTTTTCCTTCTCTCTATATGGATTTTCGGCTCAATCACCCTTTATTATGCTGAGCATAAAATAAATGAAAATTATTCCAGTTTGTTTCTGGCATTTTGGTCAGGGTTAATAAACTGGATAAGCTTTGGACAGAAAGAACCTTACAGCGTTATTGGCAGAACAACCGCAACAATTATGATGATTTTGGGGATTGGAGGAATAGCCTGGCTTACGGGACAGGTTGCCTCTTTTTTGATACATAGAAAACTTATGGGAGGTAAAAGAAAAATGGAAAAGATAAAAGACCATCACGTTATCGTGAATTGGAATGAGAAGGGACCAGGCATTATAGAACAATTGCATCACCCAGTTCTTAAATCTAAACGCCCCATAATAATAGTATCTGAATCGCAGGTTGTATTGCCTGAAACAGATGCAAAAGGTGATTACAAACATGAGTATGAAGGAACATATACTGTGATAGGCAATCCTGCAAGTGAGGCAACCTTAAGAAGAGCAAATGTCCCTTACGCCAAGTCCGTCATTATTCTGGCTGACGATAAGCAGAGAACTGAATTATCTGCAGGAGGGGTTCTATCGCAATCACAAATAGGCAAAGTTGTTGATTCTAAATCCATAATGATTATATTAAATATAAAGAAAGTCTGTCATAAGATGAAAGAAGAAATGAAGGAAGAAATAAAAATACCTTCCATCATTGTAGAGATATTGGATCCAAGCAATGTTAAGCTGACGGAATATACTGGAGAGCTTGGTAACGGGAACATGAAGGTTGTTTCGTCATCTTCACTCGGGATGAACCTGTTGGCGCAGGCGGCTATCTGTCCGCAAATGGTAGATATTTATAATGACCTACTTACATTTGGAGAGGATAGCAACGAGATTTATAAAAGTGAGGTCCCCAAAGAAGTCATTGATATAGGCATGACAAGGAACGAGTTTTTTAAGTGGTTATTGGATTTGAGAGACGAGGATATAAACGTAACACCTATCGGGATTATGCGAGACGGGAACATTCGTCTGAATTCTAAATATATCCATTTAGATGAATTAAAAACGGGGGATTTCTTTTTCTCCATTTCCTATGCAGAGAACCATCTAATAGAAATACACAAGCGTGCAAAAGGACTTAAACGAGAGTAGGTATGGCGGGCAAGGCGGGACACTACATGTAAAGGGAGTAAGGGTAAGTGATTCAATGGAGGGATTATGGGAAAAATACAAAACCGTCTTGAAAGTCTTTTTGAATCGGTTCTTTTCAACATCCGATTCTTTACCTTGGCTGCTGTTATAGGTTCAGCAATAGCTTCAGTTTTAATGTTTGTGAAAGGATCGTTACTGGTTCTACAGGCTATTTTTGTCTTTATTGAGGAGATTTCAAATGTGTTACACAGGCACGATACACACGGCATGAGCAGCCTTATCGCATTGTTAATCTCCTCAGTGGACAACTATCTTTTTGCAACCGTTCTATTAATATTCAGCATGGGACTCTATGAATTATTTATAAGCAAAATAGATCCAGCCAGCCGCACATCAGACTCGCGACCAAATTGGTTAAACATTACCAGTCTTGATGATTTGAAAGGCTCTCTTGGAAAAGTCATTCTCATGATTTTGATCGTCGCTTTTTTTGAGAAATCGTTGGGAATTGAATATGAAGATGCGGCTGACCTGCTTTATCTTGGAGTAGGTGTCCTTCTTATCTCAGGCGCTCTTTTCCTGACACATGTCAATGCAAATAAACATAAATCTTGAAATCTCTCGTTCCCAAGCCGGAACGTGGAAACGAGGGATAGGTTGATTCCCATCACCATTATAGGGAGAATGGCAAAGAACGTCCGGCTATTGAGAAAGGGGATTTTTATGTCTCAAAGGCTCTGCACATTTCTATTCCTTGCCGTTTTTATTCTTACCGTCCCAGCCTGCGCCCACAAACAGTATTACAAGAGCGCAAACGAGGCATACAGCATCGGGGATTACGACAGGGCGGTTTATATGAGTGTCGAGGCATTGAAGGCAAAGTCCGATTACCCTGAGGCCATTGCCCTTGTTCAAAGCGCGGCCCCCCTTGCATATCAAAGCCACGTTAAAAGAGCGGCAGATTATGAAGACAGGCAGGATTACGACAGCGCCGTATCAGAGTATAATGCCATAGAAAGACTGATTGCCGCTGTATTTTCGGTGAGGAAAGACATCTCTTTTGCAGATGTATCAACGAAGAAAGATTCAGCCTCCAGCAAGGCCGCTGATGCGCATTACAACCGTGGACAGTTGCTGCTGAAGGATGCCGAAGGCGCTAAAGATGACGGCAAGTATAAGCAGGCAGCCAATGAGTTCCATAAGGCGCAGGAGTTTGCCCCAAATTACAAGGATTCGGCAATGCTTTATGAAAAGGCAAGGAAGGGGGCTGCTGTGAGGATTGCAGTGCTGCCTTTCGGGGATGCCGGTTATACAAAGTATGGATCTGCTGTTACAGAACAGGTAATAAGCTCGGCATTGAAATTAAACCCTGAATTCCTTGAATTTGTCACGAGAGAGCATTTATATCAGCTTGAAAAGGAAAAAGAGCTTGGCCAGCTTGGATTCCTCGATCCAAAGACCGCAGTCGAGATGGGGAACTTATCAGGCGCGCAATATGTTGTTACTGGAAAGGTGATTTCTGCAACAGTTGACTCTCCAAAGAGGATTGATAACAAAGGGACAAGCACATGCAGGATAAGAGAAAAGAAAGACCAATACAGAAACGGCTCTGTGTCCTGGACAACCCATGAATTAAAGTCAATGGCAGCGGTCAATTCAAGCTATCAGATAATCGATGTAAAGACAGGGCGCATCTTTGCGGCAGACACCGTCAAGGGGGATGAAAACTGCCTTCCGTGGGAAGTCTCCAATTTTTCAAACAAGAAGCAGACCGTTGCAGACAGCCGGATGCTCCTCGGAAAGGCATTGGAAAAGGCAAGCGGGGAGATTGCCGGAAAATTAGTTGGGAAGTTTAAATGAATATATTAACGGTCTCATAATAGAAGCAACATGATTTTAGCTTTTATAAAACTATAACCAACCAAAATTTGTCATGCCCCTCCCCCTCTCCCCCTCACAGAGGGGGAGAGGGGGAGGGGCATCCAGAGCCTTCAAAATGGATTCCCGCTTAATACCTGCGGGAATGACAGCGTGGGGAGATTTTTGTTTTATGTAAATACTATTATGAGACGATTAATATCTCTGTAATTGAATTCGCGTTTCTTTAATTCTCCTGTTTTTCTTCTCCCTGTCCATCATGCCGCAAAAAATCTGGAAAGCCTTAACCTTAAAACTCTGCAAAACTCGCCGAGGACAAAAAAATTGACAAAGCAATATGACCATAGTCGTAATATTAGAGGAGGCAAAACATGGAACATCTCGTAGTATCAAAGTCTCAATTTAAACCTCATGCGCAATCGCTTCCCTTGCCCATGCCGCTGCTCCCACTGCCGCCGCATTGTCGCCGAGCTTTGCCTTGACAATCTTGAGCGGTCTTGCCGCGGCCTGAAGGCTGTGTTTTTTCACGCCTTGTTTTACCATAGGAATAAGCGCAGGCAGATTTTCAATTACCCCGCCGCCGAGAATGATAAGGCGCGGGTTCAGGGCGTTTACGATGCTTACCATGCCTGCAGACAAATATTTGCCGGTTTGCTCAATCAATTGAGCAGCAAGCGGGTCTTTATCCTTGTATGCCCTGCCGACAGAGGCGGCAGTAATATTCTCAATTCCGCCTGCAAGCTTTATTATTTTACGGCCTGCCATAATATCATCTTGGACAGCCTCTTTTGCCCGCTCTGTAATAGCCCATCCGCCCGCGTATGCCTCAAGACATCCAAGATTTGAACAATGACAGCGTCTGCCTCCGGTCACAATTGTTATATGCCCAAGCTCTCCGGCTGTATTGCTGAATCCTTCAAGCATGCGGCCTCCGCTCACAATGCCGCCGCCTATGCCTGTGCCGACAAAGATGCCGACCAAATCACTAACCCCCTCCCCTGCCCCATAAAACCATTCTCCATAAGTGGCAGCGCGGACATCGTTTGTAACAAGGACAGGGAGACCAATCCTCTTTTCCAATTTTTTCTTGAGCGGAACATTTTCCCATTCAACAAGATTGGGGGCAAATTGAACAATGCCTGTCGTAGAATCAACCTGTCCTGCCACACCTACGCCGATGGCTGAAGGACGAAACCCCCTCGTTAAGGTTGAATGCCTAAGACAATCTTTCACATGGCCTGCAATGTCAGCTATAACTCCTTCATGGCCTTGCTGCGGATTGGTGGCATAACGGCGTGAGAAAAGAATAGCGCCATCCTTATCTATTATGGCCAATTTTACTTTGGTGCCGCCCAAATCCACGCCAATGGTTATGGGTTTTTTTTTCTTCTTCATTCTTACCACTCTCGCTTGCAAGGATAGATGCTGTCTGTGCGCTAATAATACCTTGTCTTAATGAAATATGCAATTGCTTGTATAAAACAGGTGGAGAGGCTTGTCTTTTCAGCAATCTTGATATATCCTTGGATTAGCGGAGGTTGATTTATGAAAAAATTCGATGTCGTGATAATAGGCTCCGGGCCGGGCGGCCAGAGCGCCGCATTTCAGGCAGCCAAACTTAAAAAACGGGTTGCGGTAATAGAGAAACAGCCGTATATCGGCGGCGCAGGGCTTCACACAGGAACATTGCCCAGTAAAACCTTGCGGGAGGCAGCCCTCTTTCTTGCAGGTTTCAAACAGAGGGCAATCTTTGGTTTTCAGCTTGCAATTGGAAGAGAGGTAACCCTTCAGGAACTGATGCATAGAAAGATGGATGTAATAAAAAAGCAGATGGAGGTCATCATAGACCAGTTTAACAGAAACAGCATAGAGATAATCTATGGAGAGGCCTCGTTTACAGATGAGCACAGGCTGGCTGTAAAAGGAGCAACCGGTTCAGAAGAACTTTACGGGGATATAATCATCGTAGCGACCGGCACAAGGCCGTTTCGGCCCAAAGAGGTTCCGTTTGACGAAAATCATATCTACGATACAGACACTATCTTAAAGATAGACAACATTCCTGTAACCCTTGCTATAATCGGCGGCGGAGTTATAGGCTGCGAATACGCCTGCATATTCGCTTCGCTTGGCGTAAGAGTAACCCTTGTAGAGAAGAAATCAAGGCTCCTGCCGTTTGCAGATGAAGAGATTGTAAATAATCTCTGCTACTGGATGAGACACAGCGGCATCACATTAAGATTAAATGAAGAGGTGGTAAAGATAACCGTGGAAGGACAAGGCAGGGTTATTACTACTTTAAAAAGCGGCAAGCAGATTGCCTCAGAAAAATTATTATACACGATGGGGCGGATTGGAAATACTGATATGTTAAACCTTGCGACAATAGGCTTAAACCCTGACAACCGCGGCAGCCTCAAGGTAAATGAAAACTATCAAACCGCTATCCCCCACATATATGCAATTGGAGATGTTATAGGATTCCCTGCCCTGGCCTCCACATCAATGGAGCAAGGGAGAAGGGCGGTTTGCAACGCATTTCACAGAGAGCAGATTACCTGTGAGATAGTTTCCCACCTTCCATTCGGCATATACACCATACCGGAGATATCCATGGTTGGCGAGACAGAAGAAGAGTTGACCAAAAAAGGCATATTGTATGAAGTCGGGTGCGCCCTTTTCCAAGAGGTTGCAAAAGGCCAGATAATCGGAGATACGCACGGAATGCTTAAGCTCCTTTTCCACAGGGAAGACAGAAGGCTGCTTGGCGTTCATATCATCGGAGAAAGGGCAACGGAGTTAATCCATATAGGCCAGGCAGTTATGGGGTTTGGAGGAACCATAGATTATTTCAAGGATATCGTGTTTAACTATCCGACATTATCAGACGCATATAAGGTTGCGGCGCTGAACGGATTGAACAGACTGTAACCCTCGGTTTTGAAATCAGTCATCCAGTTTTTTCTTTACAATTATATATTTTTTAGTATCATAGCAGCAAAAGCGGATTGCTCCAAACTCATGACTGCATTGCCCGAGTGGCGGAATGGCAGACGCACAGGACTTAAAATCCTGAGGTCGCAAGGCCGTGCCGGTTCGAGTCCGGCCTCGGGCACCAACAAAGGTTATCCTTCCTTAAATAAATTATGACCCGCAGAAATACGAAACAGATTGCCGTAGGCAGCGCAAAGATTGGGAGCGATTTCCCAATTTCTGTCCAGTCAATGACAAATACCGATACGGCCGATGCAAAGGCAACCATCAATCAGATAAAGGCTCTGGAAAAGGCAGGATGCGAGATTGCGCGCATTGCTGTCCCAAATATGGAGGCGGCAGATGCTGTTGCAAAAATAAAGAAATCAACAACTATCCCGCTCATTGCGGACATTCATTTTGATTACCGCTTGGCTCTCAAGGCCATAGATAACGGTGTTGACGGATTAAGGCTGAATCCCGGCAACATAGGAGATAAGGAAAGGATTAAGGCCGTAGTAAAGGCTGCAAAGAAAAAGAAGATACCTATCAGAATAGGCGTGAATGCAGGCTCTCTGGAAAAGGATATACTGGAAAAATACGGCCATCCTACAGCAGAGGCAATGGTAGAAAGCGCCTTGAGACACATCAAGATACTGGAAGATTTGGATTTTTATGAGATAAAAATATCTTTAAAGGCATCGGATGTATGGAAGACCATTGAAGCATACAGACTTTTGGCTAAAAAAGCAGATTATCCGTTTCACATCGGCATAACAGAGGCCGGCACAATTTTTTCCGGCACGGTAAAATCGGCAATCGGTCTCGGTATTTTATTGGCAGAGGGCATCGGCGACACCCTGAGAGTTTCCCTTACAGGCGACCCTGTGGAAGAGGTCAGGGTGGGCTGGGAAATTTTAAAGGCCATGAAATTAAGGGAAAGAGGAGTAAATATCATATCCTGTCCAACCTGCGGCAGAATTAAGCTGGACATAATAACACTTGCCAACGAGATAGAGAAAAGGTTATCGCATATTACAAAACCCATCAACATAGCTGTTATGGGATGCGTGGTAAACGGCCCAGGAGAGGCAATAGAATCGGATATAGGCATAGCGGGAGGCGATGGAGTAGGGCTTTTGTATATCAAAGGCGCTGTTGTTAAAAAGGTTAAGGAAGAGGATATTGTGGAAGAGATAGTAAGAGAGGTGGAGAAAAGAATATAGACCGTTGCAGACTTGTAGTCTGTGATTAAATTTGCTATCATTTGAGCCAACGTGGGAAAAATCTTGCTTACTCTTTTAATTCTTACACTGATTACACTAACCCTTAATCTGCCGTTCGGCTATTTGAGGTCAACGGCAAAGAAATTCTCCGTCAAATGGTTTCTTTATATACACATACCCATACCATTTGTGATTTTAATGAGGATGTGGCTGGGGTTCGGCTATACGGCAATCCCTGTATTGCTTGCAGGGGCAATGGCCGGGCAGCTTTTGGGCGGATACCTTAATTTTAATAAAGCAAAATAGTTATGGCGCCTGCAAACAGAAAAGAACCTGCCAGAATAGGAAACATCCTGTCCGCTTTTTTGGACAACCATGCCCCTAAGGCAGTGGCAAACGGACTTGCAATTCACAGCATATGGCCAAAAATAGCCGGGGCAAACATGGCCAAAAAAACCATGCCGCTAAAGATTATAGGGAAAACGCTCTATTTGAAAGTAGAAACATCTTCATGGATGGAAGAACTGAAATATCTGAAACAGGATATTATAAAAAAGATAAATAACGATCTTAAACAGGAGGCCGTGGAAGACATTGTCTTCCGTTTAGGCAAAATCAATGTTTCAAGATAATGGCTTGTCATAGAATACATCAACAACATTAAAATGATTCTGAAAACAAAAAGCCCGCAAGAACTTGAAGTTCTAACGGGCTTTTATTTATTATATGGAGGCGGCGAGCGGATTTGAACCGCTGCATCGCAGTTTTGCAGACTGCTCCCTTAGCCACTTGGGTACGCCGCCTTGGATGTATAGTATAAATACGCCGTCTATTATTTGTCAAGGTAAAAAGGGGATATTCTTGACTAAAATGAGCGCAGATATTTTATTAACCATATTTTCCGCAATAATGCTTATTGCCGCATTTCCGCCTATCGGCATCGATTTTCTTGCATGGGTCGGCATGGCGCCGTTCTTTTTTGCATTGGACGGCAAGGGCAGAAAAAGCGGCTTTCTCCTCGGCCTTTTATGGGGATTTGTCTTTTTTCTCGGCACGGTCTATTGGGTGGTAAACTCAATGGCTAACTACGGCGGGATTCCGATATTTACGAGCATCCTGATTCTTCTGTTGCTTGTGTCTTATTTAAGCCTTTTCCCTGCCATATTCGGATTTTTCGCCTCGAAAATATCGTCCGGTAAAACCGGTTTATTTCTAAAGATTTTTTTTGTTTCATCCTTCTGGGTGAGCCTTGAGTATCTCAGGACTAACATGATTACAGTAGGGTTTCCGTGGGTTCTTCTCGGTTATTCGCAGTCCCCTTTTCTTCCGTTGATTCAGATATCGGATATTACAGGCGTATACGGCGTTTCTTTTTTGATAGTCATGGTGAATATGTTTGTGTTTTCTGCGCTGTCGCATTGGTTTAGAAAAAATAAGGCTTTAGAGATGTCCAGCCGCTGGAAATGGCGCGCCGGAAGCCTGCCCATTAAAGAAGGGCTTTTTATTTTTACTGTTCTCATAGTGGTTTTACTTTATGGGTTTTTTAGAATTTATCAGACAGATAATGCCTCTAAAAACTGGAAGCCCTTAAAGATTGTCATCGCGCAAGGCAACATTGACCAGGGGAAAAAATGGGACGCAGCCTTTCAAAGAGAAACAGTGGATATTTATAAAAACCTAAGCCTTGCTGCTGCGAAGAACAAGGCAGATTTAATCGTCTGGCCTGAAACAGCAGCGCCATTCTATCTTCAATCTGATAAAAATTTAGGCCCGGAAATATTTAATGTGCCAAAGGAGGCCAATGCATATTTATTTACAGGCAGCCCTGCTTACGGGCTTGGTTCAGGCGGGGAGGCAGCATATTATAACAGCGCCATTCTCATATCTCCAAAAGGTGAAATCATTGAAAAGTATGATAAAATCCATCTTGTCCCGTTTGGCGAATATGTGCCGTTAAAAAAGTATCTGCCTCTTGAATTTGACGGCAATAGTTTCGGCGTGTTGATATGTTTCGAATCCATATTTCCTGAGCTTGCCAGGGGTTTTATACAAGAAGGCGCAGGCTTTTTGATAAACATAACAAATGACGCCTGGTTCGGAAAAACATCTGCGCCGTATCAGCACTTTTCGCAGGCTGCCTTTCGCGCGGTTGAGAACAAGGTGTTTTTAGTAAGGGCTGCCAATACGGGCATAAGCGGCGTGATAGACCCGGTGGGAAGGGTTCAGGCAAAAGGCGGTATTTTTACAACGGAAAGTATGGTAGAAGATATAAAGGTTAAAAAAGATAGAGCAATTACATTCTATGCGCGATATGGAGATGTGTTTGCGATTGGGTGCATGCTTTTGTCTGTTGGTTGTTGGTTGTTAGTTATGAGAAGAAAAAAATTGTAGCTGCCCAATCGGGGCACCCAACCGAAGGTTGGGTCGGGCGCCTTTAAAAACGATGATAAATCAGCAAACTACAAAATATGTATAATTAAAGAAAGGAATAAATCATGTTCGACGAAATTCAGGAAAGACTGAAAGGGCTGCAAAACAAACTCATTGAAATACGAGGTTATCTTTGACCTGGATTCAAAGGTCAAAAAACTGACAGATATTGAAAAGGCGGTTTCAAATCCTGCGCTGTGGGAAAAGGCCGATGAGGCGCAAAACCTGCTTAAAGCGCAGGCAGCTTTGAAGTCCGAGATTGCCTCGGTTACGAGCATAGAAAAAAACATGGAAGAAGCGTCTATCCTTCTGGAGCTTGCCGCTTCGGAAAATAGCCCTGAAACCGCAAAAGAGGCGGAAGAAAAACTTGCGGATACGGAAAACGGCATTCATCAATTGAATATCCGGCGAATGCTCGGCGGCGAGCATGACAGGCTGAGCGCCATCCTCTCCATTCATCCTGGCGCAGGCGGCACAGAGGCGCAGGACTGGGCGGATATACTCCTGCGCATGTATACCAGATGGGCGGAAAAAAAGGGCTACGCTATCAATGTAGTTGACTATCAGCCGGGCGAGGAAGCGGGCGTAAAGAGTGTTACCTTGACCGTAGAGGGTGAATATGCCTATGGCTATCTCAAGGCAGAGATGGGCGTGCATCGGCTTGTGAGGATTTCGCCATTTGACGCAAATCAGAGGAGGCATACATCCTTTGCATCAGTATTTGTCTATCCTGAGATTGAAGACGATATTGAAGTGGATGTAAAAGATGCTGATTTAAAGGTTGATACCTTTCGTTCAGGCGGCGCAGGCGGACAGAATGTAAACAAGGTGGAGACCGCAGTGCGGATAACCCATGTGCCGAGCGGCATCATCGTTGCGTGCCAGGCTGAAAGGAGCCAGCATAAAAACAGGGCATTGGCCATGAAAATATTAAGGTCAAGGCTCTATGAACAGAAACTCAAAGAGCAGGAAGAAAAGATGCAGGAGTTTCACAAGGATAAAAAGGAGATTACATGGGGCAGCCAGATTCGCTCCTATGTTTTGCAGCCCTACCGCCTGATAAAAGACCATAGGACAGGCTTTGAAGCAGGGAATGTGGACGCAGTGCTGGACGGAAAGCTGGATGAGTTTATTGAGGCGTTTCTTCTGCGGGGAAAATAAAGGTCAACAGAAAGCGTCAATGTGGAGCGGCTTGTTAGCCGGTGGTTTTCTTTATTCTTTCCTGCCATTTTTTCGGGTCGCGCTTTAAGTGCATTATTGCAGTGACAAGGATAAAGTCTCTCCGGGCTTGATACAAAACCCCGTAAGGGAATCTATTGGTAATACATCGTCTGGAACGGCTTGATATAAGGGGCCATGCGTCGGGAAAGGATTTAATACGGTCAAATGTGTTATTAACCTCTGCTGCAAATTCGTAGCCAAGGCCGGGACACTGCTCGTTATAGTAGTCAACAGCCTCTGCGAATTCTTGCTCAGCGCAGGAGATAACACGGATTTTCATCGTTTGTTTATACGCTCGAATACGGCTTCAGCAGAATCTGCCTCAAGCTGTCCGGCATCGAATGCATCTATTCTCGATTCCGATTCAGCGGCCCATAGGGCATTAATCCGTTCATCATGGCTTTTGTCAAAGCTATGAAAAAGTTCGTCTATTAGTTTAGCCCGCTCCACAGGTTTAAGGCGAAGGGCCTCTTTGAGAATTGTTTGAGTTGCAGTTGTCATATAAGGCCAGACCTCCATATTCTATTGGTATCAGCTAAATCGAAGCATACCAGTTCTATGGGTAGGAGTCAATTGCAGAAAGCGTCTGAACGGCAAGGGGTTGTGTTGGGATGAGATTATGTTTAACGTTGCGGCTTGAAGTCCTTTGCAAGACGCATGGAGTGGCTCGTTAGAATCAGGGGTATTTCTACCTTTAGTGAAGTATATCTTGAGAGCCGTGAATAACGGCTAAAACATCAATTTGGTCTGGTTTGATATGATAGATGATTCGGTATGGCCCTTCAATGACCTCTCGAATCTGCTCCATTTCGTATTCCGGCACCTTGCGGCCGGATAGAGGAAAGTCAGCAATCTGCCGGGATCGTCTGGTAAGACGGTCAACCATTCTAAGAGCATACTCTGGAGAGTCTTTTGCAATGAAGGCGTAAATAGCGTCGAGGTGGTCTTCTGCCGTGTCTGTCCAGTGGACTTTCATTCTGGAAGGCCGTACTTCGCACGGACTTCTTTTACGTCCTTTGTTCTGCCAGCCACGCTGTCCGCTAACCCACGCTCTATTACCTCCCGCACATAGATTTCATGCATGAGGTCGTCCCATGTAGCGTTTGCGGGCATCCTGTCAATAAGTTTGTGGGCCTGTTCTTTTTCTAATAACGTCGTCATTACATTTCCTCCTGTGTTTAGGAGATTATCAAAAGATAGTGAGAAAATCAATAAAGGTTTGGGTATCGCTATGTTTTCCCGCTAACGCCGTTTTAACTGGCGCGGGCCAAGAGGCAATAGGAAACGGTGCTCCGTCTCACCGCTTCCGGTTTAAAACATAGTTAGCTGCCTGCTTTCGGGGTTGATGCGCTGACTTTTCTGAAGGCAGATAGCTTTTTAAACAACACCTCAAGCGACTTACCTTCAACAAAGGTATTCGCCACGATCTGATATTTCTTTCCATCGAATACGTACGTTACGAAGTTGCCGCTGTCGGCGTTAAGGTGCGCATAAGATTGGATAATGGGATAACCGTTGATCTTTTGATCCAAGACAAGGATAGGCGACCCAAAGAAGTCACCAATTCGTTTGTTTAATTTTCCGTCCACCATGGCATAAGAACAGCCACCTGTACCGCATAGGCTTTGATACGCTTCGACTATATAGTCTGAAACACCATCACCATTAAAATCCATTGCGAAGGCTTTGAGAAATATATTTGTTGGATATTCAAAATCGAGTTGAAGGGATGTTATGTCTCCAGCAGTCGGTAATTTTATTTCTGTCATTGAGGACGAAGCAAGCCAAATACCGGATTGCGTCGTTTGCCCGGCGTGAACATTGCCCGCAAGCATCATTATGACCGTAAATGTGAGGAATTGATTTCGCATCATGCGTCCTCCTTGCAGATAACAATATATTTAACAAATTTTCTCCATTTAAGCAAAAAGCATGGCGCAAATCAAGCAAATAGCCTGTTTATATTGACATATGAAGCCATCACAAATATACTGATAGGGAAGTCCTTAAACGTTTCATGCTCAAATTGCATGAGAAGAGGCGTTTCTTTTAAACAAATGACAGAGAAAAATATCAAATGCCCTGTATGCAAAAAAGAGACTGTATGGGAAGGCAATGCTTTCAGGCCGTTCTGTTCGGAAAGATGCAGTCTTATTGATTTGGGCAAATGGGCGGATGGGAAATATTCTGTGGAAGCCGAGGAAGGGGAAGAAGATAGAGAAGAGGGCAAAGAGCATGAACCCCGTTAGACCTATCACAGAGAAAGCCACATTCTTCAAAATCTGGCGCGTAACGGGGTTTATGGTAAAAATAGGAGATGTTGGAGTGGAGGTCTAACGGGGTGAATGAGTTTGATGTTATAGAATCCTTGAAACAAAAGGAAGAGGAGCTTGATAATCTTTTAAATGAGGCAAGGGAAAAGGCCGCGCATATTAAGAAAGATGCGTTTCGCAGGGCTGAAGAGATGAGGCTGGCCATGTCTAAAGAGCTGGATGCTATGCTGAAGGAATATAAAAAGCTGGAGATGGAAAAGATAGAGAAGGAGGTTCTGGCTATAAAGCAAGATGCCTTAAAAAAGGCTCAGGACTTAAACAAGCTGGCAGAGGAGAGAGAAGGAAAGGCTGTTGAGATGGCGGTGCGTTATGTAATAGAGGGATATAAATGATAAAGGCAATGAGCAAGGTGCAGCTTATCGGCTCAAAAGGGATGCTGGATGAAGTAATCAGGACGCTTCATAACCTTGGCATTGTTCATATAGAGAGCATACCAGCAAGGATTGTATTTGAAGATTCGTATATGAGGAGGATGCCTGTTGAGAAAGACAAGGCTTTGCTTAAGGAAAGGCTTGAGAGGATAGCGGGCAGATTGAAGGGGATATATCTCCTTCTGCCTCCATCCGGGATTGAAAGAGGAGACGGCTTCGTAATCGCCGACATTACATCCGACGCCTTTATGCATGAAGTGAATGGATTGGAAAAAGAGGTCAGGGGGCTCCATGCTGAAAAGGCGGAGCTTACAGAGGAGATTTCATCTATTGCGCGGTATGAAAAGATATTAAAAGGCATTGCGCCGCTTGTGGCGAAATTAAAGGGGCTCAATAATTTTGAGACAATCGGCATTACAATTGAGCGGGTCAAAGAAGATATTATACCTTTGCTTGAAAATGAGATAAACCGCATCACAGAAACAAGGTATCAGTTCTTTGTGAAGGATATAGATAAAGATATAATCGGCATCGTTATTGCCTATCCGCGGCAATATGATATAAGGGTAAAGGCGCTCATCTCCACAGAGGCCATATCAGAGATAAAACTCCCGCACAGATATGTTGACATGACGCTCTTTGATGCGCTTAAGAACATGCTAAGAAGGAGAGAAGACATACCGCTTCTCATAAGAGATATTGACAATAAATTCAAGGAGTTATCAGAGGAGTGGTATGTAAAACTTGAAAGCCTCATGGAACTATTGCGGGACACCCTTGATGAGTTCAAAGTTCTTGCATACTGCGGCCATACGAGGTTTGCGTTTATTATTGCGGGATGGATTCCAAAGGATGAATACAATGTCCTTTCCAATGCTGTTAGAGAGAAATTCGGGGACAAGGTTATGGTTCGGGAGATTGGAGTAAGAGAAGACGAGGTGGATTTGATACCTGTTTGTATAAAGAATCCGAAATTTTTAAGGCCGTTTGAAATATTTATCAATATCTTGCCGCCGCCTAAATACGGCTCAATAGACCCGACGCCGTATCTTGCGCTGTTCTTTCCGACTTTTTTCGGCCTTATGCTGGGCGATATCGGATATGGCAGCATACTTTTCATTGTCAGTATTTATATGAAAAAGAGGTTTAAGGAGCGGGATTTTATCGCTAATCTCGCCTCTGTTTTTACAATATCCAGCGTTTTTGCAATCGTTTTTGGCGCGCTCTTTGGGGAGTTTTTCGGCGATCTGGGAGAAAGGCTCGGCATTTTACATCCTATAATCTTTGACAGAATAAAGGCATTGAAGGTATTTTTGACGCTGGCAATCGGAATAGGTCTGGGCCATGTAATCCTTGGATTTTTGCTTGCAATAACAAATTATATCCACAGGGGCAAGGCCAGACAGGCTGCGGCAAAGGCATCTGCATTAATATTGATGCTTGCCTTTCTTATTATACTTGCAGTTCTGGCGGAATATCTGCCCAAGGGTTTAATGACTCCAGGCGCAGTGGTTATGACAGCGGCTTTGGTTATCCTCATACTGCTTGAAGGTATCATCGGGCCGTTGGAGGTGATAAAGGCGCTCGGCAATATCCTTTCATATGCGCGTATCATGGCTATAGGAACCGCGTCTGTCGTATTGGCCATTGTGGCGAATAAATTAGGCGGATTGGCAGGCAATGTAATCCTCGGAATTCTTATCGCAGGAATAATCCACACCATAAACATATTTCTCGGCATCCTCGGCCCGACCATGCATTCGCTGAGGCTTCATTATGTGGAATTTTTCAGCAAGTTTTACGAGACAGGCGGAAGAAGATATGAACCGTTTAAGAAGACAGGAAAATAAAAATCAATTACGAATTGCGAATTATGAATTACAAATTTAACTCCTAATTCTTAATTCATAATTGTATTTCAAACAGGAGGTGTTTTATGGAAAAAGGTCTTATCGCATTGGCTGCTGCCGTAGCCATAGCAATCCCTGCGCTGGCAACCGCATGGGCGCAGAGCAAGATAGGCTCTGCCGGAGCCGGGGCTGTGGCGGAAAAGCCTGAATTAACAGGCACAATAATTATCTTTATGGCTATTCCTGAAACCATGGTAATACTCGGTTT
>JACRNK010000190.1 GCA_016234985.1 Deltaproteobacteria bacterium | reverse complement strand
TGTCGGCGAAAGAAATAACATAGAAAAAGCGGATGTGGAACTGGCTGTTGCAAATGGAAGGGTGGATACGGTGTTTGACCTTGCAGATTCAATAGGCAGGAAAGATTTAAGAGAGGCCATAATAAACCTCAGAAAACTCATAGAACAGAAAGAAGAGCCTGTAAAAATAATGGGAATGATAAGCCGGCAGTTTCGCATTATCTGGAGGATTAAGGCATTAAAGAAAAAAGGCGCTGCACTTAACAGTATTGCATCAACCCTGGGGCTGTTTCCAACTTATATTGACGGCTATCTGAAGCAGGGAAAAGATTTTAGCGAAGCAGGACTGCTCAGGATTTTTAAAACGCTCCACAATGCAGACATAGCCCTGAAATCCGGAAGGCAGTCTCCGCGTCTGGCAATGGAGAGGCTTGTGATGGAATTGTGCGCCGCGTAGAGACGCATTGCAAATTGCAATACATCTCTACTGTTTTTTTACTTTGCAGCGATAGAGTTTACTGCCGCTGTCAAGCGGGATATTTTCCTTGACGCATTATTTCTGTGAAGGGTTTTTTTGGATACAGCCTTATCAAGCAGTTTTACAGCCTTTGCAAGCAAGGCTAATGCATTTTCTTTGTTGCCCTGCGCTGTTGTTTCTTTAACCTGCTTCACTGCGGTTTTTATCTCGGATTTCACGACAGCATTGCGGCCCCTGCGCTTAATGTTCTGCCTGTGTCTTTTTATTGCCGATTTATGAGTTGCCATTTAATTCCTCCGTTTATTTTAAGTATATATTTTTAAACTATCAGAGCAGAGTTGTCAAGAGTTTTATAATGTCCGAAACCAAAAACATAATAAAGGCAGCCTCCATTGTGGGGAGCGCAACATTTTTAAGCCGTATTCTCGGTTATGTAAGAGATGCGGTTATTGCCGCATATTTCGGGGCAGGCGCTTCTGCAGATGTCTTTTTTATCGCATACAGGATTCCCAATTTCTTCAGAAGGCTTGTGGGTGAAGGCGCCTTAACCGTTTCGTTCATCCCGGTATTCACAGAGGAGCTTACGCTTAAATCAAGAGAGAGAGCAAGGGTTTTGGCTACACGGGCATTTACATTTTTCACTATCATATTGGCGGCGCTTACGATAGCGGGTATTATATTTTCACAGCAGATAGTGGAGATAACAGCGCCTGGCTTTGCAAATATACCGAACAAGCTAACCACGACAATATCCTTAACCAGATGGATGTTCCCTTTTCTCTTTTTTATATGCCTTGTGGCCCTGGGCATGGGGGTTTTAAATTCCTTAAAGCATTTTGCTGCGCCGGCATTGTCGCCTGTATGGTTTAACCTGTCTATGATAGGTTCAACGATTTTCCTTATTCCATTCTTTAAAGAGCCTGTCTATGCCCTTGCATTCGGGGTTGTTTTTGGCGGCGCCCTTCAGTTTCTTTACCAGCTTCCGTATCTTAAAAAGTATGATATGTTTCCAGGCCTTGACTTTAATTTTAAAGACCCTGCCATAAAAAAGATAGTCCTTCTTATGCTGCCGGCTGCCCTTGCCACCGGCGTAGATCAGATAAACATCCTTATTATCAGCAGGTTCGCTTCAGGGCTTAAAGAAGGGAGCATATCTTACCTGTATTATGCAGATAGGATTGTTGAACTTCCGATGGGTGTTTTTGTGATTGCGGTTGCAACCGCTGTGCTCCCTTCCATGTCTGTGTATGCTGTCAAGGAAGACTGGGCAGGTTTTAAAGAGTCTCTATCCTTTGCCATAAGACTTGTAACCTTTATTACCATTCCTGCTACTGTCGGCCTTATAACGCTTGGCGCTCCCATTGTCGCCATGCTTTTTCAAAGGGGCGAGTTTGACCATGAAGCGACCCAAGGGACTGTTTATGCCCTTTGGTTTTTTTCCATCGGCCTTGCTGCATTTGGCGGGAGAAGGATAATGGTATCAGCTTTTTACTCACTTAAGGATACATTAACCCCTGTCATTGTTAGTTGCGCAGCAGTGATTGCCAATATAATATTTTGTTATTTGCTCATCGGCCCGTTAAAACACGGCGGCCTGGCTTTGGCCGCATCTTTTTCATCAATCGTAAATCTTTTGTTTCTTTTTCTTATACTGAGAAAAAGGCTGCATGGAATCGGGGGAAGAAAGATATTGAACTCCACTATGAAGATTATTGCGTCGTCTGTCCCAATGGGAGTTGGCGTATATGCCATATCTCTCCTTGTTGATTGGTCTGTCGGCGGAGTTACTGCGGCAAAAATGTTTGTTTTAGTCCTTGCAATAACCTTTGGCGTAATATGTTATCTGCTGTCTGCCCGCCTTTTGAGAAGCCCTGAGATGGATTTTTTGACTTCTATGGTTCTGGAGAGATGGGGGAAAAAGGGAAAATTAGGGTGCAATTGAATATATGCTGTAAATTGTATAATTATTTGAATTTAAAAGGTAATTTGGTGATTAAAAAATATGCAGTGAAGCGCAAGGCCTTATTTAACCGCATTCTGTTTTTTGCATTTACATTGTTTCTAACAAGTTATCCACATGCTGTGGGGAAATCTTTTTAAGGCTGTGTAATCCTTGATTTTTTTATGAGTGATAGTTCTCTCTCTTTTGCCTTTGCTTGTTTCCAGATTTTTTCCATCTCTGCAAGCGATGCATTATTTAATGTTTTCCCTTTTGCAGCAAGTTTGTCTTCAATGTAGTGAAATCTTGTTACAAATCTTCCGATAGTCTTTCTTAACGCCTCTTCAGGATTTATTTCTATGAATCTTCCGACATTTACCAGCGAAAAAATAACATCCCCGAATTCCTCCTCCATTCTGCGGGTACTCCCTTTTTTGAGAGCAGCCTTAAATTCTGCCATCTCTTCATCCACTTTTTTAAAAACCTGACGTATATTGCTCCAGTCAAAACCGACCTGAGACGCTTTTTTAGTCACCTTGTGGGCTTTAAGCAGCGCGGGCAGATGCTCCGGTATGTCAGACAGATATCCTGTGGGTTTTTTATGTTTTTTTTCTTCCTGTTTTATCCTTGCCCAGTGTCTTAAAACATCTTTTGACGTCTTTGCCCTTATTTTCCCAAAGACATGGGGATGCCGCCGTATCATCTTTTCTGCAGATGCGGCCGTCACATCCTCTATGTCAAAATCTCCTTTTTCTTTAGCAAGTTGACATATAAAGATAATCTGAAACAGGAGATCGCCGAGTTCTTCCTTAAGCATTTCATGGGATTTGGCATCTATCGCTCCAATTACCTCGTATGCCTCTTCCACGATAAAAGGTATAATGCTTTCCATGGTCTGTTCTTTATCCCAAGGGCAGCCTTTCGGTCCGCGCAGTTTTCCCATAATCGCCACAAGCCGGGCAAGCCCGTTATTGGTTTTCATAATTTATGGCCTTTCGTAAAAAAGTTGAGTTTATTTAACGAACCTCTGATTAATACCGTCACTCCGGCGAAAGCCGGAGTCCAGTGTTTGCAACAACTGTCCCCCGCTGGCGGGGGATTAAGGGGGTGGAGAGGTGTTGGCTTGCTTTCCTCCCCCTACCCCCTCCAGAGGGGGACAAAAAGGATTACCTCTCGTGTCTTTATTCTTTCGCCAGTATGACGAAATTTTTACTTTTTCAGAGGTTCCTTTATTGAGTATGGACAAGGGCAGGGTAGGATTTTATTGCCCTATGAAGGTCTTCTTTTGTGTTGATATTGTCAATGGATGATAGAATCTGTTCGCCGGAGAGCCATTCTTTCTCTTCG
>JACRNK010000189.1 GCA_016234985.1 Deltaproteobacteria bacterium | reverse complement strand
GGACTTGCCTCCGTAACGTGCCAGTCTCTCTCTGCTGCCGTAACCATTCCCGGCAGGACGAGCCATGCAAAAAACGCAATTACTGCAAAAACAAAACTACATCTTCTTGCTGCTTTCATTTTTTTCACCTCCTTGAGTTTTTTTATTTTAGAATTTAAAATCCCAACATCAAAAGAAACGAACATTTGCCTTTTTCACCTCCCTCTACACGAGATTATTTATGATTTAGAAAATAGCATTTATTACAGATTGGGTAGAATATAGACTGCAAAAAAATAAATGTCAAGAAAAAAATAAGCCTTCACTCAACAAAAAAACTAAGGAGAAATGCCTTATAATAAATCGTCAGGCCGGTAACGGCCATTATTCCCATGACCATCAGGAAAAAGGCGCATCCGAAAATGACAAGGCCAGGCCGCTCTATCCCTTTTGCAAGCCTGCCAATAACTATCGCAAACGGCGCTCCAACAGAAACAAAAGCCGCGCTCAAGCCCATGCCATACACTATAAGAAGGAGCAATCCTTTTGCCGCATTTTCCGGCTGGCTTGCATAATTCAAAATCTGGGAGAGGACCGGCGGAATACACGGTGAATAGACAAATGCAAAAGATGCGCCGGCAAGCGGCGCCAGCAGCCAGAAGATGCGCGGCGAAACAGGCGTAAGATTCCTGATAAAGGCCATGACAATCATAAGCGCCCCTGTCAGCAAAATGAATACGCCCGACAACATCCTTAAGTCTTTTATATGATAAAGCAGATATCCGGCCATGCCTGCGCCTGATGAGCCAAGCAGGGCAAAGACAACGCTGAAACCTGCTGAATATCCGAGGGATGTAATAAAGAGGTTTATTGCAGATTTCCTGACAGCGCTGGTTTCAAGCAGATACACACCCGCAAGAAATGCCACAAAAAACGGGCTTATCTGGGCTATGCAAAACTGCCAGATAGAAAAAAAGGAGGAAAACGCCCCGGCAAATGCCGTGGAGCAGGTAATTTCCGAAACCAATTTTACTATCTCGTGATGATGTCCGGGTTCCATAAAATTCAAAAAGCAGACCTATAAGTCTTATAGGTCTTATAAGACCTATAAAATCATTTCAACCCATGCCGACAGCTTTTCTATTTCAACAAGCTTGCCGTAGAATGCCCTGGCTATCTTGCCGTCCCTGTTTATAAAGAATGTTGTAGGCGGGGCATTCACTCCATAGAGCCTTGCTATTTTATCGCCTTTGTCAAAACCGGCAGGGAAAGGGAACTGCTTTTTATCCACAAATTTCTTAAACTTTGACTCCGAATCCTGTATGCCTATCATCAGGAATTCCACGCCCTTCGGATTATACTTGCCGTATGCCTCTTTAAAAACAGGCGCGCTCTCATTGGAACAGGGGCACCACGACGCCATAAATGTTATGACAAGCGGCTTTCCCTTAAAGCTGTCAAGGGTTAAGGAGCCTCCGCTTACAAGATTAAGCGTAAACGCAGGCGCAGACGCGCCAACCTTTGCCGTTGGCTGTTTATCCTGAGGACCGCTGCTGCAACTTACAGTAAGCAGTAAGCAGCAGGCAATAAGCACGAAAAGAGATTTTAGATTTAAAATTTTAGATTTACGATTTTCCTCCCCCTGTCCCCCTCCAGAGGGGGATAAAGGGGGAGGAATTCGTAATTCGTAAATCGTAATTGTCTTCATTTTAGCGCCTTCTCTATCCCCTTTATCAAGTCATGCTCTTTAATCTCGCCCATAAATATATAAGAAAATTTTCCTTCCTTATCTATTATAAAGGTCTTTGGTATGCCGTAGATTTTATAAGCCTCTGCAATATTGCCGGAATTGTCAATGCCGACAGGAAATTGAATGCCGAATTCCTTTGTATATGCCATGACTTTTTTATCCGTATCCTGAATGGCGATGCCTATGAAAACAACCCCCTTATCCCCCTTTGTTAAGGGGGAATTAAAAGAAGATTGAGGGGGTTGTTTATATTTCGCATATACCCTCTGCAAAGCAGGCGCCTCTATTTTACAGGGATGGCACCATGATGCAAAGAAGTTTATTACAACAATGTTGCCTTTCGCATCGCTTAACTTGAATGGGTTGCCGTCAATCAATTTTAAAGAGAATGCGGCTGCCGCATCCCCTTCCTTGGGCAGAGTCTTTCTTATACCGTCTTCTTCGGCTTTCTGCCCGCAGCCCGTGAAAACAGTAAACAGTAAGCAGTATGCAGTAAGCACGAAAAGAGATTTTAGATTTACGATTTTAGATTTACGATTTTCCTTCCCTTGTCCCCCTCCAGAGGGGGATAAAGGGGGAGGAATTCGTAATTCGTAATTCGTAATTGCCTTCATTTCACTTTCCATGAAACTCCGGCACAGGCATATCCCATCTGAAAAGCCTCTCTTTCTGGCCCGGCAGATCCTTTAGAATAAGCTCCATAAAACCTTTGTTAATTTTCATATTTCCCCGATTAAAATCCTCGGGGATAAACTTAAATCTCAACACGCCTTCCATATGGTGGTAATCGCCGCTCTCATAAGACACCTTCCAGTCTGCCGACTCGTAATTTCTGCCGTCATTGTCCTTTAATACAGCCAGCCTTTCCATTAAAACCTGCGGCAATCTATCCTGATGCGTATTCAGATAAACAAGAAACACCGTATAATCCTGCACATTATGCTTTTCAGCATCTGAAATCCCGCCCATCAGGTTAAAATACTCAATGGGCGTATAGATTACATCAATATAGAGGTCGCTTTCGCCAAAATCGCTTCTCCAGAGATATTGCTTTAAAAACCTGTTTGCCTCATTGGAGAGAATCGTAGGGACATTGCTTAAATAGTTTTTCTGGAGATACCTTGTAATTTGAACGGCCTCGTTATCCGTAAGCCTTGCGCCATTGACAAGCCTCATCCTGTGCACCACATCTTCCCATTCCCTGGATGTATGCCTTGCCCTTTCCACAACATCCCTGCTGTGGCATTTTCTTGTGCACGAACTGTTGTAGAGAAACTTTGTCTCTGCGTCGTCAAGTTGCGGCAGTCCGGTAAATCTAAAGGCTGTGAGCCTTGCCATTGTATTGAGATATTCAAACCGGCTCAGCGGTTTAGTGTCAATAAACAGAAAAAAGGCTGTAATGGCTATAGTAAGGAGAATGGCGGCAAAAACAAAGACCGCAGCCAGCAACTGCCTCACCTTGCCGCCCCCTGCTTGCTGCCTGCAGGGGCAGGCTTATCAGAAGTCTTTATTATTGTTGATAATCGCCGTATCAAGAGATATATGCCGATAAACAAACCGACAACCCAGATGCCGGCAACACTCCAGAAGATTATCCAGTCCTTTGCATCAAATGCCCTTGTATATTTGAAAAATTTGCCCCTTATCCTCTGCACAGGAGTTATTCTTGCGTCATCGCCGTATTTATCTATAAAATATTTTATAATCTCTTCTTTTGTCTTCCCCTCTTTTATCATCTGGCCTATTTGATCCTTCCAGTCAAGTCCGCAGCTCATATTGCAGTCCTCCAGCACAAGCGGACATTCACACGGACATGCAAGGTCTTCCGCAACCTCCTGGACGGTCAAGGCATGAGCAGAAGAAACAGTAACCAGCAGGCAGTAGGCAGCAAACAGTAAGCAGCAAAAATATTTAAAATTTGAAATTTGAAATTTGAAATTTGAAATTGTCATCTTTTCCTCTTAAAAACAAGCCACAGCATTCCTATAACTAACAAAAGGCCAACCCCTCCTGCAACATACAAAATAACCCACTTGCGGCGCGGGGCTTCATAAGGCGAATCCCATGTCTTCGGTCCTGTCATGGGCGAATATTTTATGTCAACCGACGGCAGCCTGTCCTTTTTTACATACTCAATCTTAAAATCTATTGCCTTCCCCTTGGGCACATTGTCAAACACATAGCCGTAATGCTCAAATCCTTTTTTTTCTGAGATAACAGATGACTGCGGAGTTATCTTAAATCCCTCTGCCCTGAGCGGCCTCTGAATATCAACCTCCAATTTGTCTATGTTATGATTGGCATTTATAAGATAATTGAATATCTTTTGACCTTCCTGCACCACAACCCCCTTTAATTCCCCCTTAACAAAGGGGGATAAGGGGGTTGTCCCCTTTGATAAGGGGGATTGGGGTGAGGGGAAGTTCACATGAAAACTCAGATAAAAATTCGGATACGGCAATTTTAATTTTACCTCATCCGCATCGCCGACGGTTTTTTGCTTATACAACTGGCAAAAGTGCTGGCCTTTGGGAGACAGGCTGCATGCATCGCTTATAACGCTATCTTTCGGCAATATGAAGGTAGTTTCTGAAGGAAAAGAATTTTCATCCTTGAATCTGCCGTCGTAAATGACAAGAACAGCCGCATCGTCATATTCAGGCCATAAGGCTACCCGCATCCTCCCTATGGACAAATCGGACGCAAATGTTGTGCCTGCAAATAAAATCAGGGGTATGAATAAAACCCCTGCTGTAAATATTCTCTTCATGGAAAGCTCCTGTGTTTAATTTTATATCATATCCAATCTTCAATCAAGGGATTGTTTTTAGCATTGTTTTTAAAAAGGCCTCCACCACCTTTGCGTCAAACTGCGTGCCGGAGCATCTTTTAAGCTCTGCAATGATAACATCCATAGCCCTTCCTTTCCTGTAAGGCCTGTCCGCGGCACCCCCAAAACCCTCGCCATCAATGGGATTGCATCGCCTTTAAGCCCTTCGGGGTATCCTGTCCCGTCATAGAATTCATGGTGGTATTTCACACCGGAGATAATATCTTTCAGTTGTTTAATGGGAGCAAGTATTTCAGCGCCTTTTCCAGGATGCTGCCTCATAAGCGCCAATTCCTCATCCGTGAGTTTCCCCGGCTTATCAAGGATTGACTCATAAGTGCCGATTTTGCCTACATCATGCAAAAGCCCTGCAAGCTCAATATCTTTCAACTCCTTTCCGTTCATCCCCATCTCTTTGGCTATCTTAACGGCATACCCTGTAACCCTTTCAGAATGGCCTGCCGTCCACTTTGATTTTGCGTCTATTGCAGAGGCTAATGATTTTACCGTTCCGATGAAAAGCTCTTCAAGGTCAGAGATAAGCCTCGCATTTGACAATGCCACGCCTATCTGAGATGCCAGCTTCTCCAGTGTAAAAAGGTCTTCTTTAGTGAAGGCTGACGGCCTCTTTGCCCCAACAACCAGTACGCCTACTACCTCCTCCTTTATATGCAGCGGCACCCTTATGTGGGACAGAAACCCTTCCCTTATCATCCCGGCCTCCACAGGCAAAGGCTCCTTTACATCCATCAGATTTGCCACATACTGGGGCCTGCTCGTCCTGACCACCTCTGTTGCAGCGGTGGTTTCAAACGGTATGAATGCCCCCTTCGGGATAAATTTCAGCCCAAAGCCCGCGGCAAATACAAAACCCTTCCTCTCCCTATCCACCAGACCGACAGTTGCTCTTTCACAAGGTATGACCCTTGCAACAAGTCTTACAACGGTCTCAAAAATCTCCTCTGATTCCAGTGTAGAAAGTATGCTCCTGTCTATCTCGTGCATTACCTGAATTGTCTCAACCTTATGCGAAAGTTCCATTGACTTGTTGACCGTCTCTTTATAAAGCCTTGCCTGTTCAAGGGCTGTAGAGACCTCGTGGGATATGCCTTGCATAACCTTCATGTCTCTGTCTGTGAATTCAAATCCCCCCTTGCCCCCCTTTTCCAAAGGGGGGATGTTTGAAAGTCCCCCTTTAGCAAAGGGGGATTCAGGGGGATTTTTATATATTCCGATAATCAAACCGAGATAATCTGTTTTGCCGATAAGAGGGAGGACGGCGAGGGTGGAGATGCCGGGAAGCCATGAGAATAGTTTTGAGTTGGGAGTTGGGAGTTCGGAGTAACTACTTTTATCTTTTACTCCTAACTCCGAACTTATAACTCCGAACTGTTTTATCACTGGCTCCTTCCCCTCCATTGCCTTTTTAACAAACTCCGCCTTTTCATCCAACGGCTCTGTCCTGAAAACAGGAATCAATTCATGAGAAAGACCGAACATCTCGCAAGGCTGAAATGCCCTTGAATCCTCGTCATAGAGATACGACAGGCATATATCGCACCTCATTATCTCGTGGCCGCAGTGAACGACCTGCTTCATCAATTTGTCAACATCAGTGGTATGAGCCGTTGCATCGGCAATCATAAGGAATCTTTTATCTGCTGTTCTGCCCTCTTTGCCGCCGTAATATCCTCAAGGATGTGGATGGAATAAAGGTAGCCTCCGTTCACGTCCTTTATGGGGTAGAACCTGACCTTAAATATTCTGTTTGTAACAGGGTAAAAAAATTCTTCCTCCTCCTCCTGCAATTCCTGTGCCTTCAGGCACATCTTGAACGGGCCTTCCATCTTTGGAAATACCTTATAATACGGCCTGCCGATAAAATGATTGAAGGCCATGCCTGCCGCATCTGCATAGGCCTTGTTTGTCCTCACGATTTTAAATTCTTTATCATGGATGAAAAGAGGGTCTGATATAGCGTCAAATGTCGCCTCCCATTCCTTTTTTGACCTTTCTACTTTAGCAGTGGAAACATTTAAGTCCTCAATCATGAAAAGTGTTGCGCTACGGGATTCCTCAATTTCCTTTTCACGAACCTTTGCCTTTTCAAGCTCAGCCTTGAGGCGGGTGATTTCGGTTTCTAATTCGGTTGTGCGGTCGTTATTCATAGTTCAAGATTTAAGGTTTAAAGTTCAAGGTTTCTTGAATTTCTGCCCTTTAAATTGAGATTTTTTAAGATATGTAATAAATCCACTTAATTGATTAGACACAACCTTACAAAGAGAGACTGTTTCTTTAAAATCAGTCTGTGTAATATAGTTTTGGTCTAATGCAATATAAAGTTGCGCCCTTACTTCAGCAGCCGAACCTTTTGCAATATAAAGAAATTGGCAAAACTCTGTATTGCCGCCCCTTTCAAAACCTTCTGCAATATTAGATAAAATCGAAACGGCAGCCCTTCTTAGTTGGTCTCTTAAAGCAAAATCTCTTCGGAAAGTATCCTTATTTGTCAAACAATATATGGCGCTCACAAGTTGTCTGGCATTCTGCCAAACCTCCAATTCTTCAAAACTCTTTGCCATACGCCTACCCCCTCAAGGTTCAATGTTCAATATTCAAGGCTGAACCTTAAACCTTGAACCTTGAATATTGAACTTTATTTCTTCTCCATCTCCTGAATCTTTTTTTTCAATGCCTCATTCTCGTCCCGGAGTTCCTTGATTCTGAATTCCCTTTGAACGCTTGCCTTATGAAACCTCTCCAGAAAATCCATCTGCTCCGCAATCTTCTTCTCTGCCTCTTTGCGGCCTGTGATGTCCCTTATTATCCCTGTTGCGTGCCACTCGCCTTTTATATTCACGGCTGAAATGGATAATTCCACAGGAAATTCTGTTCCGTCCTTTTTTAGCCCTTCTATCTCTATTGTCTTGCCTACAACAGGACCTGCGCCTGTTTTGGAAAATTCCTTAAACCCCTCTCCTGCCTTTTCTTTGTATCTTTCAGGGCATATTACATCATGTATATGCCTGTTGATTGCCTCATCAGCCTTGTATCCAAACATCTCCTCGGCCTTTTTGTTCCAAAAATAAATGCTCCCATGCCCATTCAAGCAGATGATGGCGTCAGGTGCGCTCTCTGAAACACTGCGAAATCTCTCCTCGCTTTCCTTTAACTCCGCTGTCCTTTCATCAATCTTTTGCTCTAAGGTTGCATAAAAATTATCAAGCTGCGCCGCCATCTCATTCATGGCATTGGCAAGCTGCTGTATCTCGTCCCCTGTCTTTATATCAAGCCTTGTCTTAAAATCGCCGCCTGCTATGGCATCCGCGCCATTGTGAATTATTTCTATGGGTCTTGTAAATATCCTTGAATAAAACAAGGCAAAAAAGACTCCGAAGGTTATAAGGATAACTGCGCCTCCAATCATTATTGCCCATGACATCATCCATCCCCTTTGCAATTCCTCTACCGCCTCAGCATGCTCTTTCCTGTCTATCTCACGGTGCCTGTCAAGCATCTTTATGGCAGGATACGCCCATTTATAGTCCATCTCCTCCATAAGCGCTGCAGCCTCTCTGTTGCCAACAGGTTCTGGTATTGCAAATATCTTTTGGGATATTTCTTTGATATTCTGCCATGCGGTATTGGTAGATTTTAATATCTCCATCTCCTCCTGTATCACAGGGGCCTGCCCCCGAGTGCTTTTATCGGGGGTATCCATGCCTTCTAAAACAACATGGGTCTTTTCCACCTTCTTTATTAAATCCTCTGCATCTTTTGAGGCATCATTAAATTCATCAATATATCTTTTGTCTCCTGTGATGATGTAGTCATTGCCCGGCATGAGGGACTTATCTATGGCAAGTTGAAGGCTCAGAACCAATTGCAGTTCTTCGGATATCGCCTCTGCCTTTAATGAGGCGTTGTGGATGGTCTTTGTATTATAGAGCGCTATGACGCCGACAATAGCAATGAATGGAAAGATTATTGCAAAGAATGCAATAATGAGCTTTGTGCGGATTTTGTAAGGCATAAAACCTCCGTGATTGGTAGGAGCAGACTCTGTCTGCGATTATATCGTCATCTGGAGATGACTCCTACCGCCTGTCTGCGATTGCCTTCCGACGGCGATATATTTTTCATGCTATTAGAAAAGCATAGCCTGCTTTTAAAAAATTGCAACCGGGCAATAGGGGCTATGATATTCTTTTGCTTCTTTGAAGGGATAAACTAATGATGATCTCGTAAAAAGTCGTCTCACCGGTGAAAACCGGTGTCCAGAGGTTTTATAACTGTTTGAAATAACTGGATTCCGGCTTCCGCCGGAATGACGAAAAAAGCATTTCTCGG